>JAUXGM010000052.1 GCA_030622125.1 bacterium
AATTATTATGCAATTGCAACATACAATTGTTTAGACCAATATACTTATGGAACGGATAAATTCGAGATCTGGATATCAAATCCTGCACTGGCACCGATCTTAGGATCGGCAGCCGGCGGCAACGGTTATGTATTTTTGGATTGGAGCGATGTTAACGGTTCGGATTATTACACAATCTATAGATCTACAGAGGCAGGTGGTCCTTATACATCATTAATAACGGAGATTGTTTCGCAATACAAAGATAGTGATGTAATAAACGGAACAACATATTACTATGTAATTACGAATTATGATGCAGAAAAGGATCCCGTAGAAAGTGTTTATTCAAATGAAAGATGGGCAATACCGGATACCTGTTTACCGACAGGGGATTCGGTAGTTATCAGTGAGATAATGATCTATCCGAGAGCAACCATTCAAAATGATGAAGGCGAATGGGTAGAACTTTATAATCCTACGGATATAGATATATCAATAGACGGATGGAGTTTATCCGATCTTGGTATTGATACCTATACTATTACGGTGGATTGTCCGCCGGTTCCGGCACACGGATATCTTGTGCTTGCCGCAACGGATAATATCGCTTTGAACGACGGATTAGTTCCCGATTATGTTTACAATAGAGCATCGGGAGGTCCGGGTGCCTTTGCACTTGGAAATAACGGTGATGAGGTTATATTAAAAGATGATACAGGCACCACGATTGATATGTTGATCTATGATACATCATGGTTTGATCAAGGATATTCAATTACAAAGGTTGATATGCTTGCATGTTCAGACCAAAAAGGTTCATGGACAAATGAAACGACACAATGGAATCCGCCCGACAGTAGTTACGGAACACCGGGGACATCCAATTTCCCGTTCGGACTTTATTGGGCAACTGCTCCACAGCAGGAGGTATTGGATAAGGTTGATTTTTCATTTACACACGAGGTTGATGTAGCATCTGCCGATAGTGTGTTTAAATATTCTTTATATGAAACCGATACCCCTACAAATACAATTACACTTTACAATATTTATATCAGCACAGATGAACAAACGGGTTATTTTGATACGGATACACTAACTCCGGGTGTCGGATATACATTGGAAATTATAGGTGCGATCCAGGATATTTATTATCATCCCGTAACAGCTGAATACCAAGCTTATTCCTTTACTACACCGATATATCTGTTGGGTGAGAACAGTCCGATCCTCTTCCCCGAATGGTCTAATGACGGGCAGAAGGTTGCATATATTATTTACTATTCCACAGGATCCAATATATGGGTACAAAATCGTAACGGTTCCGGAAAAAGCCAGATTACTGTAAATTCCGATAATGTTTCTCATGTCGGGCAATTTTCATTTTCTTTCGATGACCAATATATAATTTATACGGGAAACGCCGGTGGTTACACACAATTGAGAAAAATTGCCCTTTCAGGTGGACCTTCGGAATTAATGGAACCGCCATCAGCTACATTATGGGGCAGATGGAATGATCCGCATTGGACGGATTCAGCCAACCAATTCACGGGAACAGAGATGGTTGCAGCCTCTATTTCAGGGGAAATATGGGTATTTAATCCGGCAGTAATTCAAATTGATTCACTGAGTTTGATCAGATTGACACAACTTACGGGAAGTGATACGGATGCTTATTTGCATGACTACATTACTGTGGATAAATTAATGCAGCCCAAATGGTCTCCGGATAATAAGAGCATTACATTTGTTAGAAGACATGCAGGTGCAGGTGTTGTTCAAAGTGATATATATCTAATGAAGAATGTTCAGGATATTATTACATCCGGAATACCTATTACAAGTTGGACGGATCCCAATCTTGTTTTAATTACTACATATATTCTACCGTGCTGGTCTCCGAGTATTTCGGTTGACGGTTTACAGGTTTCTTATGTTGTTGATGTAAATAATGCTTTTAACAATGTAGGTTTTTGGACTGATCCGGATTCACAATTTGTTAGTGCTAATTTTGATGCCTATTATGAAAAAACGGATGGAACCGAAACGGATGGAAAGATACTTGAAGATAATCCTTATAATGAGGGCTTTATGAAATGGGCACCGGCAGGGGGCGATCAATTTATTTATGCTACACGGAACGATTCGGGAAAGTATAGTATTAACCTGATCACCAAAACGGAAACCTCCGGATTTAATAAAGCGGGTATATTAAGAGCACAGGATCACGGTTTCTCATATATTGAGATTGATAGCAGCGAAGAAGCAATGGATAGTGTTACGATACAAGCACCGATCAATATCCCGGCAATTTCGAGTAAATATCATTATATTGGTGAAGCAAGATTATTCACCTATCAAGGTAAAAGGAATATTTCAATAGATGGAACCGTCTCGATCCATTTTATGAATGCGGAGGTTAGAAATATTATCAGGAATGATCTTGTAATGCTCTATTATAATGAAGATAACAATGGATGGGAAGAAATTGATTCTACTTATCAATCCGATGATATCGGTGGAAATATTATTTCAAAGGTAAGTTCACTTGGATATTATGCAATTGCTTCTTATACAAAAGCGATCAGTACTGATGATGCAGTAATTATTTATCCGAACCCATTTAAACCTAATACCGATGCAACCAATACTGAAATAAATATTGAAACGGATTATGTAGTTAAAAGTATTGATATCTATACCATTGCAGGCGAGAAATTGGATTATACGATTGGTAATTTTGAGACCTTTAGTCCCGTGAGATTAACGAACGGTTATAAATTATCCGGTGATAAGATGGCGGATTTGGCTTCGGGAATTTATTTGATCGTGATCAAAGGTATTAGCGGTGAAAGCAAGGTTTTAAAACTTGCCATTGTAAAATAATGATATATTCGGGTGCCTCTTTTGGGTGCCCGAATTTTGATTAAAAGGAGATTGTTTATGAAAAAACTTTACAAATCAAAAGAAAACAGGGTAATATTTGGCATCTGTGGTGGTATAGGGGAGTATTTTAATATTGATCCCGTTATCATAAGAATAGTATGGCTTCTCTTTGTATTGGGACTTGGCACAGGTATTCTTCTTTATATTATTGCTGCTTTTATCATTCCCAATCCAAATTAAGGGAATAGGAAGTTACCCTCTCTCTGTAGCCTGCCCCGTATCCGATTTTCATCAGGACAGTCCCGATACGGAATCCAGTATTTCTTTTCTTCACTCATATACTCATTCTCCCATCCACTTATCTACTTTTACCTAACTCACAACTCAAAACTTTCTTCCCACCCTCGCTAAATCCTGAAAATCAGCATTTTAAAAGAACTTGTTAAATGAAAATTTTACTTTTCTACCTGTCCAGCACTTTGTAAAGGTGCTGTGATTTATCCATTCCTGTTTTTCTTGCTTAAAGAAAATTACTTAATTAAGTTGACAAAATTTATTGTCCCCGATTTTTAATTAGGGACGGTGGTTTAAAGCAATTGACCACAGCACCTTTCCAAAGTGCTGGATTGACAATTATAAAAAGGTGTCAGGTTGGTGCTTTGGTTCTTTCAGATTTTGTTGATAGAGAATGAAAAATAAAAGAAAAATAATTAATTTCGAAAAATTTATGATATAATGCGTTAACTAAAACAGGAAAAATAGTTGTCGTTAGGTGAGAATTTTAATTGACGCTCATCAAAGAAGAGGAATATAATTTCAAAAGATGACAAGAACAATTTCAAATATCAGTTAAAAAATAACATTCATACTTGACATATATCTAAAAATTTGATATAATGTTACAAAATGAATGTAATAATAAATAAATACATTCAAAAAGGAACACTATGAAGAAAGAGAAGAAAATAATAAAACTTATTGAGGAAAAGGGAATAATTCGTGTTAAAGAGGTAGAATCTTTGAATATTTCAAGACAATATTTATATCGACTTGTAAGAAGAGGAATTCTTGAAAAGGTTAATAGGGGTATGTACAAAATAAAAAATAGGAAATTCCCCGATGATGAAATGTTACTTATTCTTACAAAAAAAATCAATAATTTTACAATATGCCTTTTGAGTGCACTTCAATATTATAACATGACAACTCAAAACCCCTCCCAAATATGGGTTGCGGTAAAAAATAACTATCGCATTCCTAAAATAAATATTCCCATAAAAATCAATAGATTCAGTGGTAAATCTTTAACATCGGGTAGAAAAAAGGTTAAAGTTGGCAATATGGAATATTTTATATATAATTCAGCGAAAACAGTATGTGATTGTTTTAAATTCAGAAATAAAATCGGACTGGATATTGCAATTGAAGCTTTGAAAGCATATATAAAAGATGAGCATGGAGATATTAATGAATTGTGGAAATTTGCAAAGATCGATAGAGTGGAAAGGATTATAAAACCCTATATCTATAGTTTGTTAAATGAATAAGAAAAATTTGGTTCAATCTATAAAAGATAAGTTATTAAATATTGCAAAAGAGGAAAATGTTAATTACAATTTTATTCTTATTAAATACGGTACTGAAAGTTTTCTACAGCGATTAGCGTTATCAAAATATAAGAATAATTTTATTTTAAAAGGTTCAACTCTATTTTATATATGGTTTGGAAAAGGTTTAAGACCCACTTATGATGTTGATTTTTCAATTAATAAGGGTTATACACTTGAAGAGATTTTAAAAATTGTACAAGAAATATGCTCTGAAATAGATGTTAATGATGGAATTAAATATGATCTTAATTCAATAAAAGGTAGAAAAATAATGAATCAAAGGCAAGAAATTGGGTATAGAATAAAAATAAGAGCTAAATTAGGAAATACACAAATCCCAATACAAATAGATCTGGGACTGAATAATTCAATTAGTCTATTTACAGATACAATTTCATATAAAAAAATCTTGGATAATAAATCATTTTCAATATTGGCTAATTATCCGGAGATAGTTATTGCTGAAAAATTTGAATTCATTGTGAAATCCGGAATGTTTAACAGTCGTATGAAGGATTATTATGATGTTTGGTTTTTGTTAAAGAATTTAAAAATAAGAAAGGATATACTAAAAAAAGCAATGATAACAACATTTAATAAAAGAAAAACGAGATTACCAAAAAACATTCCTGTTGGCTTAAAAAAGGAATTTTACAATAATAGGGAAAAGCAAGTTATGTGGGAGGCATTTTTAAAAAGAATTAATATAGGAATAACACCGTTAGAAATTGTTATTAAAGAAATAAGAAAAACAATACTCCCAGTGATAAAAAATATAAATGAACTTTAAAATTTGATGGAAAGAAATTTTACTATATAGATCAAATTGAAATTGACCGGAATGATCTGAAGAAAATTTTCAAAGGGAATGCTATTGAATTAAGAGTAATTCCATTGATAATGTTCTTTAAAAAAAGGTGTCAGGTTGGTGCTTTGGTTCTTTCAATTTTTTTTCTCGTTCATGAAATGAGTTTTGTTTAATATTATTAGAAAAAAATGGGAACGGTGGCATAAAAGAAGTTTTGAGTTTTGAGTTTACCCCGCACTAAATATTGGTGCGGTGGTTGTGAGTTGAAGAAAGAAGAGATTCACCGCAGAGACGCAGAGTTCGCAGAGGAATAATAGATGCTTAGTTCTGAGAAGAAACAAAAGAAAACAAGGAAATATAATAACCACAGCACCTTTTCAAAGTGCTGTGATCAACTCTCAACTATCTACTCACTTCCTTATTTACAGCTTATATTTTTCTATGCGATAAATTAGTGTTCGACGCGTGATACCCAAAAGTCTTGCTGCTCGGCTTTTATTTCCCCTTGTTGTATTTAAAGCGTTGATAATTGCTTTGATCTCCATATCTTGAAGTGATGTCGGCGATTTATTTTCAATTCCGGAAAAATTCATACCTTCTCGTATTGAAATAGGTAGATCGTCAAGAACGATCTTTTTCTTATTTGACAGAACAAAGGAATACTCGGCACAGTTCTCAAGTTCTCTAACATTTCCGGGCCAGGCATAATTTTTTAACAGCTCAATTACCTTTGATTCGATTATAATATCAATGTCCTTATTTTTCTTTATATAATGCGTGAATATTTCAATTATATCTTCTTTTCGTTCTCTTAACGGAGGTATCTTTATTGGGAAAACATAGATCCTGTAAAAGAGGTCCTCTCTAAACTTACCATCATTAACCAATTTTTTTAGATCCCTGTTTGTTGCGGAAATTATTCTTATATCAATCTTTTTATTGCTTCCGCCGACGATCTCAATTGTTTTTTCTTGGATTGCTCGCAATAATTTTACCTGTAAATAGAGCGGGATATCACCGATCTCATCTAAAAAAAGGGTGCCGCCGTCTGCTAATTGAAATTTTCCGCTTCTTTTTTCTACCCCTGTTGCTGCACCTTTTCCTACCCCGAAAAGTTCTGCTTCGATAAGGGTTTCAGGAATAGCATTTAAATTTACCGGTATAAACGGTTTTTCCGCTCTCTTTGAATTTTTATGAATAAAGCGGGCAAAAAGTTCCTTTCCAGTTCCGGATTCTCCCAACAAGGTAACCGTTGTATTTTCATTTGCTACCTTCAAGGCAAGGTTTTTCACATTGTTCATAATGGTGCTCGAACCGATAATCTCATCACTATGGATCTCATTTTTAATTATTTTTTTCTTGTCTTCAATGATGAGATTAAAGAGTTTATCAATGGAAAATGGTTTAATCAGATAGTCAATTACACCTAATTTAAATGCCTTTATTGCAGATTCAGTGGATTCGTAAGCTGTCATCATAATAAATGATGCATTCGGTTGAAGAGGCTTTGCCTTTTCAACGAAGGCGATCCCATCAAGTTTTTGCATTCGGATATCGGAGACAATCGCATCGAATGTCTTTTCCGTCAGGCGTTTTAATGCAATCTCAGGATCAATAAATGCTTCCACCTCAAGACCTTTCTTTATTAGTCCCTTTTTCAAACTTTTTACAAGTTCTTTGTTATCATCGAGTAAAAGTATATTCATCTTCTTCTTATTTTCACCTCTAAATGGAATTTTTTATTCCTATTTGTTATTTTTGTTTTTCCATTATGAATCGCAAAAATGGATCTTGCTAAAAAAATGCCGATTCCGTTTCCTGATTCAGATGTAGTAAAAAAGGGTTCGCCAATTCTCTTTAAAATTGCTCTTAAATTGGTGTTGATCTCATTTGATATTCTTAATATTACGATACTTCTTCCTTTGAAAAGGGAAATTTCTACTTTCCCACCATCTTTTGAATACTTAAAAGCATTATCAATAACATTTTCAAGAGCAAGCGAAAGCATCTTTATATCACCTTTTATCTTGATTTTATCAAGTTTTTTGATTAGGATCAAACCCCTTCTTTTTATTATGTCATTTTTCTTCTTGATAATACCTTCTATTTCATTTTTCAGATTTATTTCAGAAACATTCAAGGTGGTTTTATTTGAAAAATTTAAAATATCCGATGTATCCTGTGATATATCATCTATTATTGAAAATAATTTTTCCTTTTTTTCTTGATCTATATTATCTTCATTTTCAATTTTGAATCTTAATATCTGCAGGCTATTTTTAATTTTATGGGTAATGTTAAATCCAAGTATACCGAAAGCGGAGAGCTTATTATCAATAAATATTGCCTCTTCCATCTTAATATAAGAATAGATCCTTTTATAAAAAAAGTAGGAATAAACCAGAAAAAAGAGTAGTAAAAAAACAAAGAACAGTAGAAAATATCTCTTTCCTCTAAAAAAAATATTTGTAGTAGTTGTGTCAAAATATATAGAAAAAAAGAGTTTCTCGTCATTTTCAAGTTCAATATCCTCAATTACCCTTATTATCTTATCGGTTGTAATTATTTTCTTTGACGGATCAAGATTTATTTCATTTACCAACAACGGATCGGTAGCTGCAACAAGCTCTCTGTGATTATTATATATTGCTATTCCTTTAAGATCAAATATGTTGGAGACCTTATTTAAAACATTAAGGAGTTCTCTATAGGTCTCACTGTTCTTATCTTCGAAAGAGATAAGTGTTATAAATGAAAGATCACCGAGTTTTTTTACTGCATTTACCGACAGTTTTGCTCTCAATGTAACTTTTTGAATATTGGTTTCTTTCATTTTTTGATAGTATAAAAGAGAGCCGACAAAAAGAGTGGTAAATATCAGGAAGATAAACAAAAAGAACGGCAATCCCTTTTTAAAAATCATAGCCCAATCCGAAATAGACCTTAAAAAAGGTAGAATTCAATGTATCATCTTCAAGATGTCTTTCATAAGAAAGATTTATATCCGATTTCAGGTATGTCTTTTTACCGAAAAAATGCTTGATGCTTCCATAGAATGAGATAGAATTATAATCGTTATTTGATGAATCCTCTTCATTTTGTTTATAATCCTTTTTCGTAAATGAAGATGATACATTGATGTAGTTCTTATTTTTGAAGTTACTGTAATAGGCATAGAGAGTCGCTGAATTAAACGAAAGTGTCGTATCGGAATGAGTTTCCTTTTCCAATTTTGAATAGATCTCAAAGGTTTTATTGGAAACGGAGAACTTGTATCCGAATCGGGTACTTTTATCGGTAAAAGAATCCAGTACCCCCATATCATAAAGCTGGTCGTCAAGTTCCTCTGCATCTTGTTTCGTCCACTCCGGTAAAATATAGATTTGAGAATTCTTTAATATATTCAAGATCAACCTTGTAGATCCTGAAATTTCTTTATAATCGGGAGAATACGATGACGGCATCTCATTTTTTCTTTTTGTAAATTGAAATTCGATATTATAATCAAGATGCTTTTTATTATTCTCATCACCGGTTATATTGAATTTGTAGTCGTTATAACTCATATCCTCATAATCCGTCTTTTGATCATAATCCTCATTTTCCACTTCCAACTCAAAAGAAGCATACTTTAACGGAGTGAGTTCAAGGGTAATTTTTGCATTGTTTTTTTCATAAGTATTGTATGTATCCGTCGAATGAGAAACCTCGTAGTTATCCTCTGCTTTCACATTAAATAATTTTCCCAAAAAAAAATCTATTGACGGCTGGAGATTCCAATTCAGTTGATCGGTATTATAATCATTTTTTAGATAATCCTGCTGCTCTATATATCCGCTGATATTGAAAGTTATTAAAGAAGAAATATTAAAATTTACATCCAGATCCGATCTATATATCGTATAAGAACATGTATCCGAATCGGAATCTACATAGTTATCAAGAGAAAATTTAAGTGTAGAATAAAGAAGTGTTGTAAAGAAATTGGCTGTAACCGTAGGTGAAATTTCTCTTTTTTCCGATGATATAAATGCATCAAGTTCCTGATTGAAATTAAAGGCATATCCTAATGATTGTTCTCCTTCAAAATTAAACCTAAATCCGGGTGTTTCTTTATTTTCCGTTGTTGATCTATGTATCTCATAAAAAAGTCCACCGGAAATGTTATAAGAAAAAAGATCAAAAGCAATTAAAAATAAAGCAAGAATTATTATTTTTTTCATATTTTCTTAACCTATTATAATAAAAAATGATCTAAAAATCAAAAAAAGGGGAGGGGAAGGGGGACAGTTTTCTGCCCCCCGATAATATAACATCATAGTGATGTCAAGGTCTTATTGATACTATAAATGATGGCTTTATCAAAATATATTAACTTAACAAGTCCTTCGTAGGCTCTAAATATTGAAATAAAGATCCTTTCAACAAATATAATACCGAAATAACTTTTCTTAAATAGTTGTAATTCCTTTCTTATTACCTTCCAGTCGGGAAGTATTTCAGCAAGTAAGGGTCTTGTTATTTCCGGAAAGATCATCACCATTACTCTGATCTCCGCAACCTTGTCTTTTATGATGTCCGCCTCTCTTTTCATTGCCTTTGCCAGATGTCCGCCTTCTTTTGCAAAATCGAGGATATCCCGAAGATGCGGTTTATCATTTATTATGTCTACACGTAGATTGTCAAGTAAATCGTTTTGAGTTTGAATATTATCATTTAACGACATAATGGAACCATAGTTTGCCGCAGCCTTAATTTTATCCTTATCGGCTTGCGGTAATTTATCGATATCCTTGATCTTTGTTATTTTCTTCGGATCAATATCCAGATTAACAAGTTCAATGATCTGGTAGGAATTATCTTTAATTATACCGTTTATGTCTTTTAATCGTTGTGAATAATTACCAAGTTTATCCTTAAAATTCGCTTCATTATTTTCTTTATAGGCAGTTAATCTGTCAAAATAATTCTTCAATTTTAAGAGATTTACCTTCAGAATATTTCTTTCTCTTTTAAGATCAAGAGCTGTCTTTCTAATCCATTCACCCACATCTTCTTTTAATTCCCCATAGATCTTTTTCAGCTGATTTTTTATCTTTATTGTTTCAACTCTTAGTTTGATCACTCTGTTTTTAAGTGCAATGAAAACTTTTTTAAGTTTTTCAAATTGCGCTCTTAACTCCGGATCGGCATCTTCGCTGTTTGCTTCGATCTTCTGGATCATCTTTTCAATGATCAGTACCCTTCTTTCCACTCTTTTTGTTAATATCTCAATTCTTCTGAATTTGGTCAAGGCGATCTTATAACCTCTGAACGCTTTTTTATATCTCTCCTTTTCAATATTTCTTTCAATGGATTTTATCAATTTATTCTCTTTTATCAGCATTTTTTTTAGTTCGGTGAGTCGTTTTCCAAGAATGAGCATTTCCTTTTTTATAAATTTGATCTGTAATCCGAGATCATCCTTATGTTCCTTGATGTATTCCTTGAGTTTTTCCTTGTATTCATTCCAGAAAGGCATAAATTTTTCTGCAATCGCTCTATCCTCAGCATACCTTTCCTTTACCTTTGTAAGGATACCTATAAACCAACCCTTGTGTTTTTTGCACCTATCATCCACCTTGCTCCAATCAATGGAATCTAATTTTTCTTTCATTTTTCCGGCAATAAAGGTCTCTCTTTTAAATGACCTTTCTGCAATAAATCCACTTTTTGTAAATGGTATCAATGCCTTTTTGAATTCCGGTGTTTCAGGGTCGGCATTTTTTAATTTCTCACCTATTTTAACTGCAAGTTTACTTCTGTACCTAAATCTTTTGGAATTAAAAAAGAAATTCTTTACAGCAGTTCTAAAATAGATCCTGTTTCTCATTACGATCGGGCAGGCAAATGTATCCGACGAATCATCTTCCTCATCATCATTGTCGTCGTCTCCTTCTCCCGGAAGAAGTTGAAGATTTACATTGGCACTATCCCTATTGAGATTTACCTTGTGATGGTTGGAATCATTATACCCTTCCAGTGATGCCCAAACCTCATATTTTCCATAAGGTATCGGTTCGAATTCATAGCCTCCGGATTCCTCCGTAACCTCTACTTGATCAAGAAGCAGTCCCTCTTCATCGGCAATACTTACAACGCTTCCCATAGGCGATTCATTACCAGGGGCACCGACCTTGCCTGATATGACACCGTAATCCTCGGCAAAGGTAAGACCTGCAAGCAAAAATAACACTGTAACAACTAAACATAGCTTTTTCATAAGCACCTCCGTATGTTTTGATATTAAAACAGCAACTACTGTGCCATTATGGGAAATCCCGAACCTTACTGAATCTATCGCAATTTTGTTTCACAAAAAATAAACGATATGGTACACTCTTTGCCGTTATGGTATAATTATGAGAAGTCAGCCCCTCAGAAAAGCACCCGCCCCCGTTTATTCCTTGATTGGAATTTGAGAAAAATTTTAAAAAGTGGTATAATTATATAAAGGTGAAAGATGAAAGACGCAATCCTTAATGCCAGAGAAAAACGGTATCAATATCAGAAAAAATTGTTAAAAAGGCACAATAAATTGATCACATTTTCTCTTACTCCGCCGGGAAATAGAAAGGTAACAAAAAATTACACAAAATATTTTTCTTTTGTAAGTAAAATATTTGAGGAGAATTTTAAAAAGATACTCTTTAAAAAAGATGAGATCATTGATGATGGCGGTTATCAAACAACCTATTTTTTTAAAAAGGATATTTCATTATTAAAAAAGCAATTTGTTGAGTTTGAAAATATCTACATTTTCAATATTATCGATATAGACATAATAACCGTTGAAGCCGGAATTATGAGGCGAAGAGACCTCGGTTTAAGTGAAAGAAAGTGCATTGTTTGTAAAAAAGGAAGTTCCAAAGAATGCTTTATAAATGAAAATCATTCTATATCCGATGTAAGAAAAGAATATCTAAAAAGGGCTAAAAGAATTGTCTCTATAAAGAAGATAAAGAAAAACTTAAAAAGGCAATTAAAGAATTCACTTTTTATCGAACTTACCACAACACCAAAGTATGGACTTGTCGATCTTATGGGAAAGGGAATTCATAAGGATATGGATTTTAAACTTTTTGAAAAATCAATTGATGTGATCTGTAATGATATTGACATACTTTTTGATCTCGGTATAAATACATTGAGGATAAGAGAAAAGGTTACCTTGAACAATATCCGTAAAAAAGGTAAGATCATAGAAGATAAGATGTTTAAAATAACAAAAGGGATAAACACATTAAAGGGTGGAATATTTATATATTCATTAATATTTTTTTCAATTGGTTTTGCAATTACCCATAATGAAGACATAGAACCGAATTCCATATTCGGCTATATAAAGAATATTACGAACAAGATAACGGATGAACTATCAAATAAGAATTTAAAGTCATTTTCCAGATTATGCTACGACAAATATAATGTTACGGGCATCAGAGGTGAGGTTGAAAACGGGCTTTCGTCCGTTCGGAAAGTATTGAATATCAATCTTAAATATCAAAGTATAAATGAGCTTTCATTAAGAAGATTTTTATATCTTTTCAAAAATTGTGATGATACCCAGGTAATAAAAAAAATCGGTTTAAAATTATATAGAAAGATACAGAAAAACATTGATCCTTCCAATTGCAATTTAAATGAAGAATTGGAAAAATATCGTTTATATGTTGAGAAATACCATTTCTCTGCGGGCGGTGTTGCCGATCTACTTTCCGTTGTTTTTTTTATGGGGACGGTGGCATGAAAGAAGTTGAGAGTTGAGAGTTGAGAGTTGGAATGCAAATGAAGAATGAATAATGAACAATGAAGAATGGGTAATAAGAGAATAAGGGAATAAGTAAAACAATACTAATCTCCGAAAAACCATAAAAGAGGGACATTACCTCAACAACAAGAAGCTAGAGGTTGCCTGCCTGTGCGTTGCACGCAGACAGGGAGGTTAGAGGTTAGTGAAAAACAATATTAAACTCAGTGAATAGTAAATCGTCAATAGTAAATAGTAAAGTAAAAAAATATAAAAATCCGAAAAGCCATAAAAGAGGGACATACCTCATCAAACT
>JAUXGM010000141.1 GCA_030622125.1 bacterium
ATCCCGATATTAACAATGCCCGAGGATGATAAAACCCATCCGATCCCGGATCTTACAGGTTATATTACCGAAGGACAGATCATTTTATCGAGGGGACTTTTAAAAAAAGGTGTTTATCCACCCGTTGATGTTCAGGCATCACTTTCTCGTTTAAAAGACAAAGGTATAGGCAAGGGAAAGACAAGAGAGGATCATGCGGATGTATTTAATCAGCTTTTTGCTATGTATGCCCAGGGTCTTGAAGCAAGGGAACTTGCCGTTATACTTGGAGAAGGAGCACTTTCAGAGAAGGATAAGGTATATTTAAGGTTTGCGGATGATTTTGAGAAATATTATATAAATCAGGGAGATGGTGATAATAGAACAATTGAATACACATTAAATCTTGGCTGGAAATTATTAAGATTGTTTGAAAAATCGGAATTAAAGAGAATAAAAGACGAACTGATTGAAAAATATTATGATAGCAAGGATGTAAAAAATATGCAATTAAAATCGAAAGATTTCATTCAATCGGTTTAAAGGGAAGTTATGCAGTTACAAGTTAATGCAACAAGAATGTCGCTTTTAACCTTTAAGAGAAAGCTAAAAATAGCAAAAAAAGGACATAAACTTTTAAAGGATAAACTTGAAGAACTTGTCAGAAAATTTATATTATTAGTTAAAGAATACAAGGAAAAAAGAGGAGACATTGAAAGTAATTTAAAAAGTGCATATAAGAAGATGTTCTATGCTCAGGTTTATATGTCAAGGTTGGATTACAATGAATTTATTTATTCTTCACCTGTTGAAGCTAATCTAAACATCAAAAGCAAGAAGATAATGAATATTACCGTTCCGGAAATGGAGGTTGAAATAAGCGGAAATGTTCATTCATACTCATTAACACAGTCAAATGTCTTTTTAGATGAAAGTATTTCGGAATATGTTGAACTCGTTAAAAAAATGCTTGAGCTTTCATCACTTGAAAAGGCAATATACCTTCTTGCGGATGAAATAGAAAAAACAAGAAGAAGAGTTAACTCTCTTGAATATATTATAATCCCGAACTTCGAGGGTGCAATCAGGTATATCACAATGAAATTGGATGAGAGGGCAAGGTCGGAGCTAACTCAACTTATGAAGGTTAAAGAAATGATATTAAAGGAGAGAGAAGAAAATGAAATTACCTAACATTAAGGAAATTATTTCACAGTCGCCATCACGATATGTGGATATTGATGCCATTATAAATCATTCACAAACGGATCGAAGAGCAAAGATAGATGCTTATATCTCCGTCATCTTTCCGGATGAGCAGTCCTTTTTATTTTTTAAAAAAGGAGAGTTATACAACAGCGGAAAAATTGTAGAAAATGAATTTAAAGAAACAACACTTGTAAGTGTATTAAAAAAGATTCGGTCTTTTAAAAATAAGGACGAGGATGCAACATTAGAGTTTGCTGAAATTAACGATGAGCTATTAATGGCATTTCTGAATGTTTTTTATATAAAACCGAATTATAATCTCAATTCAAAATTTGGTGATGTAAAAAAGTTATTTTCTATACTGATAAAGAACAAATACAACGGTTTCATAGAATTCATTTATCAGAACTGTTTAAATTTTTTATTTGTTAAAAATGGAGAATTATCATCTATCAATGTTTCGGATGATCTCCGAATGTATTTAGAAGAAGCAAATAATGACATATCTATTATTTTAGATACCTTGATACATTTATTTAATAAAGAAAAAGATGCTGTTTATATAAATATATACAATAAATCCGTAGGAATAAAACCACAGCTTTCACCGAATATTATTGAATTGATGGAAAAGATCGTAAAAAAGACGATTGAAGAGATAGGAAAGGAGCATTCGCCGGAAAATCTTGTGAAGTATTTTAATTTAGGACTTGATAAACTTTCAAAAAAGACCCCTGAACTTAAAGATGCTGTAATTAAAGAAGATAAGGTTGATTTTTCCGGTATTGATCTTGAAACAAAAGTATTTGCTACTGCTATTTCATTAGTTTTCAATGAATTTATTGACAAACTAAATCTCGTATTTGGTGCAACCGTGGTTAATAAGGTTTTTGATATAATTAAGGATTTCCGATTTGCACTTGAAAGGGTCGGTTTTTTTGAAAAATCATATATGAAGTCATTGCTGTAAAAAAAACAGGTCAAAGGTCAAAAGTCGAAGGTTGAAAGTCAAAAGATACAGATAAGGAAATATAGAGGTTAGAGGTTCGAGGTTAGAGGTTAGAAAAACAATATCAAACTCCGAAAACAAAAAAACAATAACATCGGCGTCAAACAGGGGACATACCTCGGATGTTCAGGTGTGTCCCGAGGCGACCAAGGGAATCCAGTTGTAATTTCCGACAATCCTTTTGTCATTCAGAGGGACAAAGTCCCGAAGAATCTATCTTTTGTCCTTCAACTTTTCGAAATATGAGATTATTACGCCCAGTAGACGGGACACACGATGCAAGCAACGTATATCCCTATCGTGGACAGTGTTTTACATCTGGAACGACGCCGACTGGTTACTATACTATCCAAAATAGAGACGGGACTCATAATGACAGCAGGAGAAGAGGGTCATTGAGAGACTTCAATTTTATTGAGGTTGTGGCAATCTCAATCGATAATTAAGATAGTTAATCACCGTTCCTAAAAAAAAACGAAAATTTTGCATTTTTTCTAAAAATAATTTAGAATATAAAAAATGAGAGACTGAGTGAAAGATTTTAGAAAATACTTAAATCCAAAATACATTTCTCCAATAATAATTGTCATTTTCTTGATAATCTTTTTCATATATCAAGCTGGATATTCGGGCAAATCTGCGGCAGATATGACATATATATTACAAGATCCAGTCCAACGGTCTTTGGAATCCCGTATTAGAGAATTTTCCCAAGATAAGGGTAGCGAACTCAATAATATTGCTCATGTGATTGAGGCAATGAGGATTTACAGTTTATTTCTTGATTTAAAGGAAAATAACATCAAGACAAGTATTGTTGCCACTCAATTCTGGAGAGGAACTCTCAAATCATATAATATTGTTATCAGGAAAATAAAAGAAAAGAGTCCTTTGAAACTTGCCATGGAATTCATGTGGAAAACTGAAAACTGGCAGTCAAACCAAGGATTTCAAGGCATTGCCGCACATTTCAGTTCCAAAACAAAGAAAAAGTTGAGGCATTCAATTACTACATTTAAAATCAATGACTTCATTTCAACATCAATGGGAGCACTTCGAGCTTCATACATTGCATCCGCCAGCGGTTGGTACTGGAATGATCCTCTCAGAATTGGTTACAAAATCTCTGAACTAAAGGGCATGAGCAGTTACGAATTTGTTAGGGAAATGGATATGAAAAATGACTGGCTCGGTGCAAGAATGATTGATATATTAGAAAACGGTGATGAAGAACAATCAGGAATTGAAGCTGCATATAAAATTGCACTGTATGAGTGGAAAAAAAATAAAGATACTATTATTATGGGCAATATCCCCGGTGATTTAAAATATGAGTAGAAAGAAATATATAGTTAATCCGTTCTTAATTTTAATCTTGATAAATCTTTTTCTCTTTGTGTTGTTTCTATTTTTTCAAAATTTAGCTTCAATAGCTATCTATCCGATTTTTGCGTTCTATATTTATATCCTAGAAATTATTGAAATGCCGTTTCTAATATATAAATTTAACAAAAACAAATATTATTTCAGTATGATGCTTATTAGTTATTTTGTAAATATTCTTGCATTTACTGAGTTACTTTCAAAAGTTGTGTTGCTTCAGGGATACAATACATTTTCAAGGATACTTATTTTTGTGAATTCAGTACTATTAATAATACTCAATGGATATATATATTTTGCATTAAAAAATAGAGCCAATCCGGTTCTGAAAGCAATCATTTCTATTGAAATCTTACTTTTATTTGTATTGGGCTTCTCAGTAATAATTTATTTTGATCTTTTCCCTGCTATGATAATAATCCTGCAGTATCCAATTCTTTTTAAATACTACCTCATACATTCAAAACGAAAAAATGGGGCCGGTGGTTCCGCACCTTGGAAAATATGCGGGATAAATTGCAAAAGTAGAAAAATTGCGGAATAATACCAATATACAATAAATTATAAATAATATATTTAATTTGAGGTGATTTTTGTTAATATTCTCCCAATTTCTGTATTGTTCGGAATTAAGTTAAAAGAATCAACAAAATCAACCACCGTCCCCATAAATATATTTGCAAAAATTAAGAAAATGTTGTAAAATTTCCATAATGGAGGTGTTTTACCGAAATGAGTAGTTCATCTATATTATCATTGGTTTTGTTTGGTATCGCAGCAATTGGAATTATTATTTTTTTTCTTGGTCAAACGGACAAGAAAAGAGAAAATATTACTTCAATTTGGGAATCAGCAGGATTTACGACACAAACTACCAAGACAAAAGTGTTTGGAATAGCAAACAAAAATGTGGTGGGAGTTAGGGTTCAAAACAATTATGTTTTTGTTGGAATGAATTGGGTAGTATCCACAGGAAATTCAACGATAAATTATTGGGGGATAGGAATTTTTCTCCATAGTGAACATCCAAAATTTTCCATTATCAAAAGAAGACCGGTTTGGCTCTTTGATTCCGGAAGAATTAAAAATGATGATTATGAACTTGATCGTATCACCATATCAAAATGTAAAGATGAAGATTGGTTTAAAATGACTTTCCCTTATAGTACTTTTATACAAATTGGCAATGTAATGCCAAAAGGAACCACCATTTTACAAGTGACTAAACCTCCAATCAATCTTGATGAGATATCAGAACTTACCGGATTTATTAAAAAACCATATACGATAGTTCAGAGAAAAGAGGTAATCGGAAAAAGCCGTTTTCTTTCCGAAGTTGTAACTACCGCCGAACTTGTTGGAAAGGCACTGGGACGATAAAAAACACTATATATTGATATTTTTATAATAAAATGCTATCATTTAGTAATAGGAGAGTTTTATGAAAAAAGTAATAATGATCTTTTTCCTTTTTGCAAGCATCTTAATGTATTCCGAAACAAAGAAAGAAAATCTTGCCGTTGAACATTGGCAAGGTGTTTTAAAGGTATCGGGAGTGGAACTAAGAATTGTTTTCAATATTGAAAATGATACGGAAGGTAAATTGATTGGGACACTTGACAGCCCTGATCAAGGTGCCTACGGTATTCCTGTGGATAAAGTAAATATAGAAAAAGGAGTATGGAGGCTTGAAGTAAATGCGGTAGGCGGACTCTATGAAGGCAAAGAAAAAGATGGTAAAATAGAAGGAACATGGTTGCAAAACAACAATTCACTGCCCTTGATATTAGAAAAAATTGATGAAATTAAAAAGCCAAAAAGACCGCAAGTTCCTCAAAAACCCTATCCATATATTGAAAGGGAGGTAGAATACGAAAATGAAAAAGCCGGAATCAAATTAGCAGGCACTTTAACATTACCGAAAGAAGGCGGACCATTTCCAGCAGTTCTATTAATAACCGGTTCGGGAAGTCA
>JAUXGM010000067.1 GCA_030622125.1 bacterium
TGATTTAGTAAAATCACTTAAACTGAAAATTTAAAAGACTTTGGAATCCGTATAATCCGTTAAATCCGTGGTTAAATAAATTATATTATTTTTTTTTCTTTTATTTCTTCTTTTTTAAACTCAGTGTTCTCTGTGTGCTCTGTGGTATATCCAGCACCTTTTTGGTGCTGTGGTTATTATATTTCTTATTTCACAAAAAACTAATCTTTACATTTATTTAAAAATTTTATATAATAAACATTGAGGTGAGAATTATGGCAGATAAAAATCCTATAAGAGACCTTTTGTGCACAATGGTCGAAAAAAAAGCTTCCGATATTCATTTGCGGGTTGGAAAAGCACCAATAATGAGAATAAACGGGGAACTTGTAACTTCTAATTTTCCCACCGTTAAAGCAAAGGGAATGGCTGTTATTGCAAAATATTTTGCTGAGAGTGAAGAGAAATATGAAAAGTTCTTGCAAGAAAAAGAAATGGATATTGCCTTTGAAGAATCCGATGTTGCAAGATTTAGGGTAAATCTATTCTTTGAAAAGGGAAATATCGCCATCGTTATAAGACATATTCCTATAAATATACCTTCATTTAAAGAATTGAATCTTCCCGATACTTTAAAGGAAATCACAACTATTGACAGAGGGCTTGTTCTTGTCACCGGCACCACCGGATCGGGAAAATCAACGACATTAGCTGCAATGGTCGACTACATCAATCATCACACTAAAAGACACATTGTTACAATTGAGGATCCCATAGAATTTCTCCATTTTGATGCGCTCTCAGTTGTAACTCAAAGAGAGATCGGGATCGATACAAAAAATTTTCATAGTGCTTTGAAATATGTGCTCAGGCAAGATCCCGATGTCATTCTTGTTGGTGAAATGCGAGATGAGGAAACGGTTGGTGCTGCAATTTCCGCAGCAGAAACCGGACACCTTGTTTTGGGAACATTGCATACCTTAAATGCCATTCAAACGATTAACCGGATCATCGATTTTTTCCCGCCGGCACATCAGGAACAGATCAGGGTACAACTTGCATTTACCTTAAAAGCAGTCATATCTATGCGCCTTTTACAAAGAATTGACATAGACGGCAGAACTCCTGCTCTGGAACTTCTGATCGTAACGGAAAATATTAAAGAACTGATACAGGATAAGCATAGAATTGCCGAGATTTCCGATGCAATGAAGGAAGGTTCTCAATACGGGATGCAAACATTTGATCAGCACCTGATAAAACTCGTTAAAGAAGGATTAATTTCACGAGAAACCGCACGACATAATGCAAATTCTCCCAGTGACCTTGCCCTTGCTCTTAAAGGATTTACTATTCAAGGCGGGACGGATACAAAGAGCCTTGAAGAAGAAGCTAAAAGTTATGACGATGATATTACCGATGATTTTGAATAAAGCTTCTCAGTAAGATCTCATTATTTATGCTCGATTATTTAAAAAAATGTCTTAACGATGAACAATTGGAAGTGGTTTTATCACAAAATGAAGTGAATCTTGTTTTTGCGGGAGCCGGGACAGGGAAGACAAGAACAGCACTTTATAAGATATTCCATACATTGGTGGAACGAAAGGCATCGCCTTATAATTTTTTTATTACGACCTTTACAAATAAAGCGGCGGGTGAACTTTCCAATAGAATTCGGGATCTATTAAAGGAAAATGATTTCCATTTTCCTTATCTCGGCACCTTTCATTCGCTGTGTGCCGGCATACTGAGAAGATATGCAGATCGGATCGGTTTTGACAATAGATTCGTTATCTATGATCAAGATGATTCTATACGGGTGATGAAAAAAATTGTTCCGAAGGAAAGCCAAATTCAACCGGAGACTGTTTGTAAAAAGATAAGCTTTTATAAGGAAAATCATCACGAAACCGGCGAAAAATTGGATGAGAAAATAGTTGGTTTTTATGAGGAATATGAAAGGACATTAAAAAGTTCAAATGCTATGGACTTCTCCGATCTTTTAGAAAAGGTTATAATTCTCTTCCAAAAACAGGAATCCGCACTATACGAATATACAAAATGGATAAAATATATTTTCGTAGATGAGTTTCAAGATACCAATCTTGCACAATTTAGAATATTAAAACTTCTATGGAAAGGTGTGCAAAATAATACTACGGATCGATTGCTTTTTGTTGTCGGTGATGAGAACCAAAGTATATACGGTTTTAGAAACGCCAATGTTGAGAATATCTTAAAATTTCCAAAATATTTTAAGAAGTCAAAGATATTCACGCTGAAAAAAAATTACCGTTCTACCAAAAACATCCTTGATGTTGCAAAGTATCTTGCATTTAAAAACCCTTATAAAACAGGTGATCTTGAACCTGCTGTCCCCAAAAACGGAAGTAAGGTTAAATATGTTTTGCTGCGAAACGATCGGGCTGAAGCGGACTTTATTGCAAGAGAGATAGAAAGATTTAAAGGGCAAGGAATAGATTACGGAGATATCGCAGTATTTTTCAGGGTGAATTTTCAAGCGAGAACCTTTGAATCAAAGTTCAGGGATGAAATGATCCCTTATGTTGTTATCGGAGCACAGAGATTTTATGAAAGAAAGGAAATAAAGGATATAATTGCCTATATCAAAGTAATTGTAAACCCAAAGGATATTGTTAATCTAATGAGGATCATAAATCTGCCGAAGAGAGGAATTGGAAATAAAACACTTGATAAGATCATGAATGCAATAAAAGAAACCAATACGGAATTTTCCGAAACGGTAAAGACAATGATCTCAAAAGGTGTTTTTACGGTCAGACAACAACAGAATCTTACGGGACTTTTAGAGTTGTTGGAAGAAATGAGAAAAAGTGAAGAATCACCTTCTCTAATTGTTTCCGAATTGATAAATAGAATAAATTATTATGAATACCTTGAATCTTATGATGAGGAGAGAGCAGAAGAGAGAACGGATAATATAAAATATTTCATAAGAGAACTCAAACATCTTGAAGGCGAAGGCTACGATTCCCTTTTTGATATTATTGAAATGCTGACACTATCGTCATCTATCGACTCATGGAAAAAAAGTAAAAATGTTGTAAATCTTATGACATTACATCTTTCAAAGGGGCTGGAATTTGACACCGTTTTCATTACCGGTGTTGAACAAGGGATACTGCCTCATTCAAATACACGAAATGAAAAAGAATTTAAAGAAGAACAAAGATTGCTCTATGTCGGCATTACAAGAGGCAAGAAAAATGTTTATTTAACAAGAGCGGAAGAACGTTTTCGTTTTGGGGATCTTGCAAGAAATCCTGAATCCGACTTTTTTAAATTAATAAAAAAAGAGGATCTTGATATCATAGATAAAAGATTTTCCCAAAATTGGGAGTTTAATTCTGCAAAGCGTTTTAATTCCGTAAGGCATACTACCGGTAATATTAAAATAAAAGACCCTATTTCTTTCACTCCGCCTGTGGATAAAAGTAACCTATTTATAAAAGGGAGCAAGGTAAGGCATAGTGATTACGGAACGGGCATAATCCTTAATTCTTACAAAGACGGATCAAGAATAAAGGTATTGGTTCATTTTTATAAATATGGAAAAAAACTGATGATAGGTGAATTTTTGGAGATGGTATAATGCTGAAAAAATTGTTTTCAAGATACAAACCTCAGGATTACGCTTTTAATGGGTTCATGCTTATTATAATGATACTACTTTTGGTATTTGCACCGGGCAAGGTGGCGAATTGGAATGTCTATATCATTAAAGACCTTATTTTTATTATTTTTGTGAATTTCTTGATCTATTTTTTTTCCGATGATAAAAGCAATAAAATAGGTAAATTTTTTAGAGATTTCTATCCTCTGTTGCTTTTCTCTACTAATTATAAGGATATGGGTGATTTTGCGTTTATGATCGTTCCGACCTTACAGGATCCGATAATTACAAATTTTGAATTAAAGATCTTCGGCGTTCATCCGACATGGTGGATAGAAGAACATCTTTTTTTTAAACCGCTAATTGAGTTTTTAACACTTGGTTATACGGCATACTATCTAATACTTCCATTACTTGCATTTTTACTCTATTTTAAAAAAAAGGACATCTATGGTTTCAATAATCTTATTTTTACAGTAGCAATTTCATTTTATATTCACTATCTCGTGTTTATTTTACTTCCGATCGATGGTCCGTGGAGGTATGGACCGATCCTTGATCATTTTACAAAACCGGTGGAAGGGTATTTGATCTTGGAGATTCAGAAAAAAATAATGGATTTTGGAGTAATGAAGCATAGCGGCTGTTTTCCTTCCTCGCATGTTGCTATTGCAACGATCGTTCTATTGAATGCCAGACGATTTTATAAGGGATTATTCCCGATCTATTTCATTATTGTTGTCCTGTTGTCTTTTGCAACATTCTTTTTGAGGTATCATTATCTTACCGATACGGTTGTCGGATTGCTCGTCGGAATTTTATGTTTTCTTCTGTTTTCAAGGATTTTTAAATTATGGTGGACGAAAAAGAATTTGACCTGATCGTTGTTGGAGCCGGTCATGCCGGACTTGAAGCAGCTCTGATCGCTGATAAATTAGGGATGAAAGTCGGGCTTGTCTCTCTTTCATACAACAAGATCGGCGATATGCCGTGCAATCCTTCAATAGGCGGGATAGCAAAAGGGCATCTTGTCCGTGAGATAGACGCACTTGGCGGAGAAATGGGAAAGGCGGTTGACTATACGGGTATTCAGTTTAGAATGCTAAATAGATCAAAGGGACCTGCTGTTTGGGGACCTCGTGCACAGGCGGATAAGGAACTTTATATAAAATATTTTCAAGACCTTTTGAAAAAGAAAAAAAATATAGAGTTCATAGGAGATGAGGTTACCGAATTAAATGAGCGGAGCTTCAAAGGTTCAAAAGAAAATGCTCCGCCAACAAGCGGGACATTCATCAAAGATGTGTGTCCCAAGACCGAAATTACCGGTGTTAGATTAAAGAACAACGGATTGATTCTTTCAAAAAAAGTGATCGTAACAACAGGAACATTTTTAAGAGGAAAATTATTTACCGGAATGAAGGCGGAAAAAGGCGGCAGATACGGTGAACCGCCGGCGGATCATCTATCAAAGAGTATAAAAAACCTCGGACTGATAATGGGACGATTGAAAACGGGCACTCCGGCGAGGATATATAAAAATTCAATTGATTTTTCAAAAACAGAGAGGCAGGAAGGCGATGATGATAATTTTTCATTTTCTTTTTGGCATAATAAATATATTGAAAATAAGGTCAATTGTTATATAACATATACAAATGAAAACACACATAAAATAATTAGAGAAGGGTTAAAATTTTCACCGCTCTATCAAGGGATGATTGAAGGAATAGGTCCAAGGTATTGTCCTTCGATTGAGGATAAGGTAGTAAAGTTTCCGGATAAGAAGAGACATCAAATATTTTTAGAACCCGAGGGACTAAAAAGCGATCTCATTTATCCGAATGGGATATCATCGTCCTTGCCGGCAGATTATCAGGATCGGTTTTTAAGAACATTACCTGGATTAAAAAACATTAAAATCGCAAGATACGGCTATGCCGTTGAATATGATTTTGTTCAGCCAACCGAACTTTATAAAACGCTTGAGACGAAAAAAATAAAAGGACTCTATTTTGCCGGACAGATAAACGGTACTTCTGGATATGAGGAAGCTGCTGCACAGGGCTTGATCGCAGGAATAAATGCTGTCCTTTCCCTTTCAAATGCGCAACCGTTCATACTAAAAAGAAGTGAGGCATATATAGGGGTTTTGATCGATGACCTTGTTTTGAAAGGGGTAACCGAGCCATACCGTTTATTTACTTCTCAGGCGGAGTACCGATTATTATTGAGGCAGGATACGGCTGATCTTCGGCTCTCCAAATATGCACTTAAATACGGATTGCTTTCAAAAAAAGAAGAGATTATCTTTGAAAATAAAATGAAAGAAAAGAATAAATTAGAAGAATTATTAAAACAGGAGAAGATAATATTAAACGGAAAGGGAATAAGATTGGCGATCTATGCAAAAAGAGATGTTACGGATGCTCAAAAAAGGTTTTTGGCGGCACATTCAGAATTTGATAAGGACCTTGTCTTTACGGTAGCAAATAATATAAAATATGAGGGTTATATTAAAAGAGAAATGGAAAAGATCAGGGATGAAGAAAAATTAAATATAAGGCTTCCCGATAATATTGATTATAACAATATTCCGTCACTAAAAAACGAAGCAAAAGAAAGATTGTCCAAGATAAGACCGAAAACATTACTTGATGCCTCTAAAATGTCGGGCATCTCAAGTGCCGACATTACCGTTTTGCTTGTGTATTTGAAGAAATGAGCGTATTCGCTTCGCTCATTTAATTCGGTGGATTCAGATCGGCAATTATTACATTATATTCTGTGGTATCAATTTTCATCCTTATCGGCTTATCTGCAATATAATATTCACTTCGGGAGACACGATTCTTATTAAGGTTCATATACTTTGAGAAATCCTTATATGCCATTCCGGCGTTACCACCTAATTTTACACTATTAAATGATAAAATTGAACCAGCGAAACTTTCATTTCCTGACAATTTATTAACATCAGTATCTCCCATTACGATAATGATTCCGTCAAAATCAGGGGTACCTGTCATTGTTAAATTGCCGTAAATAACCATAACAGGAGGCGGAACCTCACCGGGATCTGAAAAATCACCATCACCATCATCTATAGTATCAACACCTCCAACATTTCCCGCCCATTTAGTTACATTTTCTTTAAAACAGTAGTTCCCCTCTAATTCTTTATTAGCATTTACATTTTCAGGGTTATTTGCAAAGGCAGTAACAAGTTGTACATCCTCCTCATAAACTCTTGTGGTACTCTCACTACAGATATCTTTAGCCCAATCCTTTATCGCATCTTTTAAATCACTCCCCTCTGCACAGTCATCTGGTGTAAGCGAACATGATGATGTATCGGGATCGGTTACTGACACGCCACCTGAAATACCATCTGTTGCACATATCTTTCCATCAACCGAAATAGCATTAGTGGAACTTACCGACCCGCAAGCGGTTATTGCTGCATTAAAAGGATTAAATGGGATTGCCGCTCCTATCTTTGTTATAATAGTCCTTTTCTTAACAAGATGTCCATATTTAGTCGGATCTGATTTATAAAGATCGGGTTTATTCTGTGGATAATAAAAACCGGTGCATTTGATCCATATAGAGTAAGTAGTAGGATTAAAACTATTGTCGGGATTCCCTGTTACTACTGTAATCGGATTTGTGTTCGCATCCAATCTCTGGACCTTAAAATCCATCGTATCAAAATCAAATGTGTACGGATTACCGTCAGGTCCCGTTCTAAAATCCCAATCTGCATCTCGCATAAGGATATTCATTACACTATTTACACCTTCATTTGCATTATAAAGTGCAATATCCACTGCCTTTGAATGTTTGGCAGAGGTGCTGAAGCTCTTTATCACCCCGATATAGATAAGTGACAGCATCTCAACACCTGCAAGAATAATAAGAACAACAATTAAGATTGATCCTTTCTTTTTCATAGTACCTCCTTCTATTTTTTTATAGTAAATGTAAATTTTCTTATTGTGCCGTGATTATAGACATCGAAATGCCCCGCATCTTCTATATGCTTTGCTCTATGAAGATAGACTCTGACACCAATGGAACAATTTAATATACGATCATTTGTAGTATCAGGTATGATCTCAACCTTTCTTATATAAAGCCGAGGCTCTTTTGCAGTGAACCGCATTACTTTTAATTGGGATAATCCCAGATAATCATGATACTCAATGGATACAAAATTACTTTCCTTTGTCGGAATTTTATTTGCGTCAACATTTGAAATGCCAAGTGCCCTATAAAAATCAGGTGAACTAGAACATTCAAAGGGATTATCAAACTTGAATAAAAGTAATATTAGAACACTATTGAATCCGCTTATAAATTCGGTATCACCGGGAAAGACGGTAGTAATATCAGAAAATCCTCTTTGAAAAGTATTTGATGCATTTACGATATTTTTGGTAATATGTCCGCTTGCAGTAAGAAGAAATGGTGTGGTAACTCCTGATTGCCTTTTTATTGAAGTAGCAGAAGCATAAGATCTTGTCATTCCTTGAATTACCTCATCAATAAATTGCTCTCCCAATGCTTCCGATTTTTTCTTTGCAATGCCATTGGTTATTGTATTGTAAGAAGCATAGATCATTGTTAATACCAACCCGGATATTGCAACGGCAATCAAAAGCTCAAGAAGTGTAAAACCTTTTCTTTTCATATTATACCTCCTTAATTACAACACCCGCCCGACGGTGGTCCTGTGCAAATTACATTTGTAGCAGCATTGGCTGTATTTCCGACACTATCGGTTACTGTAAGGGTAGCACTATATATAGCAGCTGTATTGTTTTTATAACTATGGTTAGTGGTTACCTCACCTGTTGAGTCATTCCATTCATATATGTCTCCATCACCAAATTCTATATGGTATGTAAGCGTAGCATCATCGGTATCACTGGTTGTAATAATAAAAACAACGCCGTAGGAATCAGCCGTATTCTGACTACAATTAAATACAGTTATCTCAGGAGGGACATTACTTCCTTCGGTTGGATACAATGTGATCCGACAGGTATCCGTATCGGATGAATGACTATCCCATACGGTTAAGGTTACATCAAAGATAGCAGGGGCGGTATCCGGGTCTCCTGTATCTTTTAAATTTAAGTAATCGGTATAGGTATAGGTATGATATGCCGTAGCACCGGTAGCAGTTTCACCATCTGCAAAATTCCATTCATAATCGGTGATATCATTATCACAATCCGCCGACATTCTTCCCTCAAAGAAGACACTTGCATTTACAGTAGTTACTTTATCGGTACCGGCATTTGCGTTGGGCGGATAATACAACCCTGTTGTTTTTGTACTAAATATAAATTCGTTATCACATTTATATTCCTTTGATTGATCGGATTGGAAGATCAGATCAAAATCACATTCTTTAATGCTAAACGGTATCGCCTGATAGGGATTATCCGTTTGTTTATCCATAAAATGAATGCTTATCGTTACCTCTCTTCCATATCCACTTATGAGAAGTGCGTCCGGATCTACCTTATTAAAATAGAGAGTTATCGGACCTCTGTCTCTTGTACCCGGTGTCGGTTCATCTCTATTCCAATCCCAGATCACATTTCTTTTATAATCGGAAGCATCGGAGTTTTGCGATTCAAGTGTTATAGTGTCAACATAAGGAAATGCTACGGAGGTATCACCTGTTGAAAGACATATATTCTTATAAGCCGGTTCTTTTAAATATAAACTATCTAAATAAATATCTCCATCTCGATAATTTTTAAGCGAAATCGTAACGGTATCATTATAGGGAGGATAATCAGTGTCTATATCAGTATCAATACTCTCTGTAGCATACCATAAGGCATTCCCTTGATGGATTACCTTGAACTCCTCCCCCTTATAAGTATTAGGGTTCCAGTTTTCCAATCCCTTACTATCACGAGCATAGGTTCTAAAATAAAAATCATTTCTTGAATCCCCTGGTGGAAAGTCGTATTTTACATTATACCAATTTGGTTGGGTGGCGGTAAGATCAAATGACTTTGTAACAGTAACGGCACCGGTGGTCTTGGAAAGGGTTGAAAATTCCATTAGATCAAGTCCACATTCATCTACGGCATCAAAATCAATCGGGATATTATCTCCACCACCATGAGGGACACAATCCTGAAAGCCGTTTCCATCGTAGTTTAATACAATAAGAGGCGGATTGATATCTATTTCAGATACCGTTATATCCGTTGTACCATCCCATTCAAGGATAGGTATGGTAGTGCTGTTTCCACATTTATCATAAGCGGTAATTTTATAGTAAAGATCGGGTTTATCATCATAAGGTAGAGCATAAGGATCTATGCCGGAATGATTTTTAATATAATTCCCGTCTATTTCCCATACAAATCTTCCCTCTGCATCCGGTACGCCTATTTGCGGTGCACCTCCCACAAGTGTGCGAACACCTGCACCATCTATCGTTCCATACTCCGCTTTTGTAAGAGAGAGATTTAATCCACCTTTCCCGTTTGCCCCATCCAGTATCTTTGCAAGTATAAGTCCGTTGCAGCCATTTGCGACTATTCTACTTGAATAATCAATAATCGTAGGTGGTTCAAAGTCCGCAACATTTTTATAGATCGTATCGGAGGATGTTTTCCTTTCTGTAACATTTTTACAATTCGGACCGATATAATCATCCTTTGCATCAACCCTGAAAAACATATCATAATCGGTACCACTTCCATCTTCTATACAATCGGCATCTCTGTTTTGTATTTCGGAACCGGGAATATCCGCCGTATATGTGAGTAAACTGCCGGATGATTCCATTTCAATCTCTTTTGCATCGGCAAATGCTCCATTCGGATCAGTATCACTAAAATACCAATAGTAAAGTGTTAATGTAGGAAGTTTAACACATTCATCCTTTATGGTTGCTTTTACGGTATAATTCTGGGATACATTTAATGGGGTATCATTTGGAATTATCTCAACAGAGGCTATGGTTGGTGGATTACAACACGCCTTACTTTGCGGGTTGTAACTTGAAATTACAGTAGATAAAGAAAAATACCTCATTCGGTTTTTCTTTATATAAGTCTGATTATTTGAAAATAATGCATTTAATACCTCACCTTCCGTAAATTTTCTTTTCGCCGATGGCCAGGCAACCGTTACCGTAACCTCCTTCATATCCATTCCCTGACCGGTATTGTCATCGTATTTATCATTATCGGTATCTATAAAATCCATTATTTTATATTTACCGCCGGCATATTGAGTAACGACAAATTTTACTTTTTCCTGAACAAAGTAGGGTCTTGATAAATTAATTCCCATTTGACTGTATATTGGGTTTTTATTTTCATAAGTCCAAATCACATCGGAAATAGCAAGAAAATTTGTTTTTGCATTTGCTTCAATACTATCAATATGAGTTTTTGCTATCAACTTCGCTTCATTCTTATGAATAAGCGATCTGCTTTCATTTCCAACAACAAGTATCGTTCTCATTACTGCAAAAAGACCAATCGTAACGATACTAATTGCAACTAAAAGTTCGATTAAGGTCGTACCTCTTCGCTTCATATCAGCCTCCTAATATTTACTATCATAGAAATGGCATTATTTATGCCAACTATTTAACTATTGAAATACTGGATTATTTCGAAATAGATTACCATTTGTCAAGTAAATTTTGAACAATTTTCGTGGAAATTTTCTCAAGTGCTTCACGAATTCCATCCTCTTCACTATTTTGTTCGTCCCTTTCCGGATAGTAAAATCCGAAATCGGAGATCTCTCCTTTTTTTAGAATTTCTTCCTTGAAATTGAGTTTATAATCGATGCTAATAGCCATTTTGTATTGCAGCGGTTTATTGTTACTGTCAAAAAGCGTGGGGACCTTTTTTATTTCCAGAACATTGATCGTTAATTTGGATTTAGAGGTTCCGACCTTAATCCCCCCTTTATAAAATTCATTTTCCAAGACCTCTTCAAATTTTTCCGAAACACTGAAATAGCCCTTATTCTCAATATTTTCAATGTAAACCTTATGTTCGCCCGAGACCAATACATTACCGAATTGGTAGCCGCAGCCGGAAAGTAAGAGGATGAGAAAA
>JAUXGM010000054.1 GCA_030622125.1 bacterium
ACCTCTAACCTTTCACTTTCTATTTTTTTCTTTTCTTTGTCAATTGTCAATTGTCCATTGTCCATTTCTTTATTGCCTCCAACCTCTTCTTCTTTCTCTTCACTATTCACTATTTTTTTTCCGGATACTTCTTTTTTCTTTTCATTGTCAATTGTCAATTGTCCATTGTCCATTTCTTTATTGCCTCCAACCTCTTCTTTCTCTGTTCCTTTTTTACTTTTCTTCTGTGCCTTTGATATTGCCAAAACAATTATAATTACAATAACAAATACTCCACCAGCGATTCCACCAATTTTGAGATAAAGAAAAGTTTTTTCTTTTTTAATATTCTCTAACTGTTTTTCATATTGTGTAATATCTTTGTCTTTAAACTTTTTCTTTATTTCGTAAATCAGTTCATCTGCTTTTTTAAGATTTTTTGATTTTAAAGCAAGCCCTAACCCGATAATTCTTAGTTTGTATTCATTTTTCAACTGAAGTTCTTTTACAATTTTTTTAAATCGATCTTCTTGAACACCTGCATTAATTGCTTTATTTAGGAAAATGATTTTATCACCGGATGATTCCAATTGTTTAACTGCATCTAAAAAATATTCCACAATTATTTCCCGAATAGGAGTATTTTCTTTTTCTATTGCTTTTTTGTATCCTTCGCTCAGATATTTAATGCCCTGATCCAAATCTTTGTTAAGAATATATATTTTCCCGAGATAATACAAAAGCATTGGATTTTCATTCCATTTTCTTTCTTTCTGTATCTCATTCACGGCTTCATCAAATCTGCCTAATTTGACTAATATAAAGTATTTTAATCCGATAAGATTATTTTTTTGAAGGATATCTTTTGTATTTTTTAAACCGATTTTGCATTTTTTAAGTGCGGTTTCATAATCAGCTTTTTCAATATATATTTTTGTATATGTCTCATAATTAATATATTTCCTTGCATGATAACTCTTATTTTTTTCTAATTTATCTAAGTAAAAAAGAGCATCATCATATTTTTTTTGTTCAAAGAAAGAGCCAATAAGATAAGGATATAGATTATATAAAAATGGAGTTTTTTTAATCTCTTTTCTGAAGATCAATTCGGACTTTTCATATTCGCCGTTCTTAAAATAATTCATTCCATCTTTAATTGTTTCGCCATAAGTGAAAATACCCACCAATAAAAATAATATCAGCATTTTTACTTTCATATTTAATTATAATATAAAATTCAAAAAAAATCAACTTATTAAAAAAAAAACTTGAATTTGATTTTTTTTGGATTTTTATGTAAAATCAACTAATATTGAGGAGTTATGAAATGGATAATGAAAATCAGTTGATTCAAAATAGAATTCAAAAGTTAAATGAACTTGAAGATCAAGGAATCAACCCTTACCCGTATAAATGGGATAAAAAAAATGAGATATCTAAGATAAGAGAACAGTTCTCAGATATTGAAAACGACCAACTAACGGATTATACGGCACAAATTGCCGGTCGGCTTATTTCAAAAAGAAGACAGGGGAAAGCCGGCTTTGCAAATATTAGGGATTTCAGTGATAAAATACAGCTTTACTTCAGACAAGACCGGCTTGGTGAAGAAAATTATACATTATTTAAAAAAACCGATATAGGGGATTTTATAGGAATTATTGGTAAAATATTTAAAACAAGAACAGGTGAAATAACGGTGCTTGTTGAAAAAATGACAATACTTTCAAAATCTATACGGCCGCTTCCTGAAAAATGGCATGGTCTTCAAGATATAGAACTTCGTTACAGAAAAAGATATCTTGATCTTATATCCAATTCCGATACTATGGATATATTTGTAAAGAGAACGAAAATAATAAAAGCGATTAGAGAATTTTTAGATAAAAAAAGATTTATTGAGGTAGAAACCCCGATACTTCAAATAATTCCCGGCGGTGCAGATGCAAAGCCGTTTGTAACACATCATAATGCTCTTGATATTGATCTTTATATGAGGATAGCGCCCGAACTTTATTTAAAAAGATTGATCATCGGTGGATTTGAAAGGGTATATGAACTTAACCGAAATTTTAGAAATGAAGGAATGGATAGAGAACATAATCCCGAATTTACAATGCTTGAAACCTATGCTGCTTATTGGGACTACAATGATGTGATGGATTTTGTTGAAGATATGATCAAATATATTATTGATAATATTTTTAATGGCAGTTTGACTGTGGAAAGGAGTGATAATAAATTTGATTTTACCTTTCCATTTAAGAGATTATCAATGGTTGATACAATAAATAAAAAGCTTGGAAAAAATATTACAACTATGAGTGAAAGTGAATTAATAAATGAAGTAGTAAAGGTGGGAAAAGAAAAACCGGTCTCAAAGGGGAAGGCGATTGAAAAGCTTTTTGAACACTATGTGGAACCGGATCTATTTGAACCTGTATTTGTTATTGATTTTCCTAAGGAATCCTCTCCATTAACAAAAGACCACCGTGAGATAAAGGGTTTTGTAGAAAGATTTGAACTTTATATTGGCGGCATGGAGATTGCAAATGCATACTCCGAATTAAATAATCCGATTGAACAAAAAAAGCGTTTCTTGATGCAAGAGAAATTCAGAGAAAAAGGTGATGATGAAGCACAAAGAATGGATAGTGATTTTGTAGAAGCACTGGAATATGGAATGCCGCCAACAGGTGGCTTGGGAGTTGGAATAGATAGACTGATCATGCTTCTGACCAATCAGAAGAGTATCAGGGATGTTATTCTATTTCCAACCATGAAAAAGGAGGCTAAATAATGCTATTTTCAAAGAAATATGAGGACCTTGTTGTCGAAGCAGTTGGTTATATACAGTTAAAACAATATCCAAAAGCAGAGGAATTATTGGTAAAAGCGATAAAAAGAAAAAAGAAAGTAAGTGATGCCTATGAATATCTGGGCATACTTTATATGAAAAATAAAAATGAAAAAAAAGCACAAAGTTGTCTTAAAACAGCAAACGAAATATCCGGTGGATTATTAAAAACTATGTATTTTAATTCCGGTGTTGTTTTTTTTAAACGAGGGCTGATAGAGGATGCTTTTGAAGCATTTAAAAAAGTTCATTTGATGGATAATGAAAATAAATTTGCAACATATTATCTGGGTGAAATACTTTCAAAAACAGGAAATTACATTGGGGCAATAGAAGAATTTCAAGAAATATTACAAAAATATCCCGATGATATAAAAACATTAGAAAGTCTGGGTTACATCTACTTTGACTTAAAAATGACCGATAAAGGTATTGAGATCTTCCAAAAGTTAAGCAAGCTGGAACCAAAAAATGAAAGTTATCTTTTTAATATCGGATATCTATATAAATTCAAGGGAGAATATGATACCGCCGTTAAATATTTAAATGAAGCAATAGAATTAAATCCGGATAACTATCTTCTCTATATCAATCTTGGAACACTATACAAAGAAAAAAAAGAATATTTAAAAGCGGAAGAGATGTTAAAAAAAGCAATAGAAAAATTTCCAATGGATTTTATGACCTACTATGATATGGGAAATATATTATTGGAAGAAAAAAAATATACGGAGGCTTTGAGTTATTTTCAAAAGGCATACAATTTAAATGCCGATGATATCTATTCAATTAATAAAATAGCGCGTGTATATACCTTGTTGAACGATTATGAAAATGGAAGAAAATTTTATGAATTTGCGGTTACCAAAAATCCGGACGATCCATATAGTCATTTTAAATTTGCAGAATATCTTTTAAAAGTAAATGAAAAAGACGCTGCAATAAACGAATTTGAAAAGGTACTTGCAATTGAACCGAATTATGTAATAGCAAAACTTAAATTGGAAGAACTTCGAGGGAAATGAATTCCAATTCAAAAGATTTTAAGCAATTAGCAAAGATCTTCTTGCCAATTTTACTTTTACTTTTTCTCTTTCTTCTTATAAATTTGATAAAATTACAGGTAGTTGATAAGGAAAAATATTACCGGCTTTCAACAAAAAATATGATTTACAGAACAAAATTGAAAGCAAAAAGAGGATTGATAATTGACAGAAATGGAAAACTCATCGTAGGAAACAGAATCGGTTATAATCTTTATGTAATTGACGGTCTTAATTCTGATAAAATAAATGAGGTTAAAAATGAATTAAAAAAAATAAATATAACCTGGAATGAAAAAAAATACAAAAGGAATCAGGAAAATCTTGTAAAACGTTACCTTTCTTATAAAGATTATCTATATATATCAGCTAATGAAACGAAATTTAGGTATCTTGACACAAAAGAAGTCTTATTGCGGGATTATTACTATAGAGAGACTTTTTTCCATCCGGTTGGGTATGCTTCTTTGATCACACCTAAGTATTTGAGGAATAAAGAATATGAACAATATGATGAAAATGACTATATTGGTAAGAAAGGTTTGGAAAAGAGATATGAAAAAGAACTAAAAGGAAATGATGGCATTAATGTTTTGATAAAGGATACTTACGGACATAAAATGGAACTAACACTAAACAATGTTGGAAATCCCTCTTTATATAAAAAATTAAAAAGCAATAAAATTGAACCCAAAAGCGGCAAGAATCTTCAACTTACCTTAGATAAAGAATTACAAACTTTTATTTATGATCTTTTGAAGGATTATTCGGCAACTTCAATCGTGATGAATATAAAAACCGGAGAAGTTCTTGCTTTTGTTTCTACTCCGGGGACTGATCCGAATTTATTTTTGAAAGGTATCTCATCGGAAATTTGGAGTAATATTGTAAGTGATGAACGGCATTCCCTATTGAATAAAGGCTTAGAACTTTTTAGCCCTGCATCTACATTTAAACCATTTACTGCATACTGTGGAATAAAGGAAGGACTCATAAAAAACGATAGTAAATTTAAACCCTGCCGTGGGGTTATAAAGATGTATGGAATAAAAAAGCATTGCTGGAAAAAAGGCGGTCATGGAAGAGAAGATATTTCGGGTGCTATTAGGGATTCATGCAATATATACTTTTTTCAACTTGGGGACAAGCTCGGTATAAATACTTTCCATAAATATGCAGAACTGCTTGCCCTTAATAAAAAAACCGGCATTGAGATTTATAATGAAAAACAATCTGTCATTCCCGATAAAAACTACAAATTTGCAAATAGAATTGCCGATGGCAGGTGGTATCCACCTGAAACATTGGATGTTTCCATTGGGCAGGGATTTGTTCAAATGACACCCATTAAACTACTTCAATTCTATTCTTTCATTGGGTCAAAAGGAAAGCTTGTTCAGCCATACATTATAAAGAAAATAGATGATAAAGAATTAATTTATCCGGTCAAGATCATTGAGCACGATACTTCGGTCTTTGCCCCAATAATCAAGGGCTTACACGATGTTGTAGATTGGGGCGGAACCGGATGGCGAGCAAATTCAAAGTTAATAAAAATATGCGGAAAAACAGGGACAATGCAGGTAAAAAAGATCACGAAATATTTTAAAAAGCTTTCACCGGAACAGGATGAAATTCCTTACAAAGAACGAGATACGGGACTTTTTGCTTCATTTGCCCCATACAAGTCACCTGAGTATGCTGCTGTTGTTGTGATTGAACATCATGGTAGTGGCGGTTATCTTCCCGCAATGATCACAAAAAAAATATATGAGTTCATGAAAAAAGGAAATTATTTTGAAAAGTAGAATGAGAATACTTATCTCTCTCAATGTTTTTCTCTTATCATTTATCGGTTTACTTTTTATTTACAGTGCTTTTTCCGGGCAGTATGATCTTCTTTTTAAGAATCCTTATGCAATCAAACAAATGATATTTATGATCATAGGGATAGTAATACTCAATTTATTTTCCGGGTTGGATTATAATATGGTTGTAAGGGCTTCAAAATATTTTTATTGGTTCGGGCTGATTTTCCTTGTGTTGGTACTTTTTGTATTTCCCACTGTTAAAGGAAGATGGATCCGATTAGGTTTTATTTCATTCCAGCCGTCCGAATTTATGAAATTGATCTATATTTTGTTTATCTCTTCCGTATTTAATTCATATTTTAAGAGACGCGATAAAACCTACACTTTTAATATAATAAAATTTATATTTAAAACCGGTTTTTTAACTTTTGTCCCATTTTTTCTTATTTTAAAACAACCGGATCTTGGTACTTCCCTTGTTTTTATTATTATATGGCTTGTAATTTTATTCTTTATAGGAACAGGATTTTATACAATACTATCTATTACATTTTTTTCCGTTGGGGCAATTTTAGGTGTTTTTTTAAGGGTTTCAAACGAAGCTTTTTCAAGCGGTAAAGTCGTTGCTTATTTACTAAGTTCAAACTTCTTCCATTTTCTTATAATAATTTTATTGATCTTGTTCATTGTTTTTCTTTTCTATATTCTATTTCTTTTATTTACGAAAATAAAGGTAAATATTATTAAGGTCTCTCTGTTATTTTTCTTTTTGGCAGCTGGATTTCACTTTTCATCTCCAATAGTTCAGAATTTAAAACAATATCAGAAGAGTAGAATTACTTCATTTATTAATCCTTATAGTGATTTGAGAGGTAGAGGGTGGCATATCATTCAATCAAGAATTGCAGTAGGCTCCGGTGGTATTTCAGGAAAAGGATTTCTTAAAGGCACACAAAATAAGTTAAATTTTCTTCCCGAAAGGCATACCGATTTTATATTTTCACTTATTTCAGAAGAATTCGGATTTGTCGGCTCTTTTTTGGTCTTATTTTTGGAATTTTTATTGCTTTTGTTTCTATATTATACAGCAATAAAGAGTACATCAACATTGGGATTCTATATATCAATCTCAACTTTTATCCTATTTTTGATCCACATATTTGCAAATATTGGAATGAATTTGGGAGTTATGCCCGTTATCGGGATGCCGCTGCCTTTTGTTTCTTATGGCGGTTCGTTTTATATAGTGGCAAGCATATTATTAGGGATCAATGTCAATATTTATTCACAGCAAAAAAACATAAATAAAATAGGTATATTTTTTAATGAAGAGAACAGAAGATAGAATTCATAACATGAAAAATATATTAAAGAAAAGAAAAAACAATGTTAGAGTAATGCTAAGTGATATTCAAAACGAACATAATATATCCGCAATTATAAGGACATGTGATTTTTTTGGTATCCAATATATTGATATATTAAGTAGCAAGTTTACAAAAGACAATTATCCGATCAATATTGCTATCACAAAAAAAGTAGAAAAGTGGATGGATATTACATTTTGGAAAAGCAGTAGAGATTATATAAAATTTCTAAAAAAACACAGTTATCAATTCTATATTACAATGTTGGGAGATGATGCCATTGCATATAGTAAGGTTAATTATCATGAAAAAATTACAATAGGATTCGGCAACGAAAGGCAAGGTTTTACAGACAAAAATCTGATAAAGAATTGTAATGGTAAGATCATCATTCCGAAATTGGGTTTTTCCCAATCATTAAATGTTTCTGTGAGCGTAGGGGTAATTTTGTCAATGATAGAATTAAAAAGATCCAAGAAAGATGATCAATTTGAGACGGAGGAAAAAAGGAGGATCTATAAAAAATGGAAAGAGCTTTAAAATTTAAAAAATATTCAGGCGCCGGTAATGATTTTATTATGATCAATAATTATACCGATAAGCATGGTTTGGATTATAATAAACTTGCCAAAAAAATGTGCCCGAGAGGGCTTTCTGTTGGTGCCGACGGTTTAATTGTAATTGAACCGGCGAATAATCATGATTTCAAGATGAGATACTTTAATTCAGATGGCAGTGAGGCGGAAATGTGCGGAAATGGAGGTAGGTGTGTTTCAATGTTCGCATATCGTGAAAAAATAGTTGGCAAGCAAATGACCTTTGAAACTATCGCAGGCATCTACTCATCGGAGATAATCAATGATAATGTACGATTAAAAATGCTTCCACCCCAAAAATGGACGAAATATATCATTAAATATAAAAGTGATAATATTGCAGGAACATTTTTGAATACCGGTGTTCCGCATTTTGTTACATTTTATTGTTCGGATGAGGACATAGTTCCCCTCGGAAAATTTATAAGATTTCATAAATATTTTAGTCCCGAAGGAACAAATGTTGATTTTGTAAAGATTATAGATAATCACAAATTAAAGATAAGAACTTATGAGAGAGGAGTTGAAAATGAAACCCTTGCCTGTGGTACCGGATCCGTTGCTTCCGCAGTTGTTGCCATAGTAAATGGTTCTGTGCACTCACCGGTAGATATCGTTACAAAAAGTGGAATTATATTAACGGTTGAAGTGGAATTTTCCAATGATAAAATTCGTTCTCTTTATTTAACCGGTGATGCCCGTGAGGTATATTGTGGAAAGTTTAAAGTCTGAAATTTGATAGTTCTTCTTTTTTTAAGCGGAAGATGAAATGATCTCTTCTCGAATGAAGTTGAACTATTTTTTTTAGTTGTCCTGAGAAGGTCTTTGAAAAAAAGTATCCGGTTAATTTATCAATTGAAATATTTTTAGGCTTCATTACAACGAAGGTATTTGGTATAAATATTTTTTTATCCTGTTTATAGATAATGAATTGCGGTAGGGTTAAACCACCTTCTATTTTTAAGGCAATACAATTTTTTAAAAGCGGTTGATTTAGTCTTAAAGAGATATGTTCCTTATTAGAAGAATGAATATTTTTAATTTCCAAACAATGGAAATCAAAGTCATCAAAAGAAGCAAAGAAAAATTCATCGGGTCTTTTTTCAATTGGAATAAATTCAACTATTTTACCGAGTGTTAAATTTTTCTTTTTAATAAAAAACTCTTTTTCACTCAGGTTTTTTCTCATTTTACTAAATTTTTTTAATTTTTTTCTGTAAAGATATTCATCCTTGATCTCTTTTTCCCCGAGTTCTTTTTCTTTGTTTCCGGATAATCTTTCAATCGGAATAGAATAGAGAAGTTTTACGCTAATTCTTCTCATAACTCCTACTGCTCTTTTTTTAAATTCTTTAAGGAATCTTTCACTTTTCAAATAATAGAAAAGATAACCGGGATGAATATTCCCTGCCCTTATTATGAAAAGTCCTCTATCAACTATTAATTTTCTATCTTCTTTCAATGCTAAACCAATATTCCCGCCACGGAAAAATGAAGAAATTATAATATCATTTCCCCTGACCATATTTGCTTTTGGGATATCTTCACTATCTTTCTTCATTATTTTTTCCACTTTTAGATGCTGACTTGACAAATTGGAATTTTTGATTTGAGCATCTTTAAATGAATGAGGTGATAATATTTTAGCAAAATCACCTAAGGCATTTTTCTTCCCTATTATATCGGGATACCAAAACTTATCTACAAAAGAATTTTGTTTAATATCTTTAATAAAGTTCGCCCCTTTATCCATTTCAAAGAATTCAAAACTTGTCTTCTCATTCGGATATTTTCCTTTTAGAATAATAATGTTTTGATTCATCAAAGACATAGAAGTTCTTGTTGAAAAATAAAGATATTCAACAGAGAAATTTTTCAGGATATAATTTCTTTCCTCTTTAAATTTATCTAAAAGAAAAAAATCCCTTCTTGTAAAGATCAATATCTTGCCTCTATCTTTAATTATTTTTTTTATCTTGCTGAAATACCTCATTATATTTTCAATGTTGTAAGGAAATTCAAGAATGACTTTATCAAACTTTTCATTAAATCTCTGTTCAAGAAATAATTTATTATGAAAATTATGGGATGGATACAATTTTTTTAACAGAAATATTTCATCTTTTGTGCTGTTGTGAAGCCAGATGTGGCTTTTTGTTTTTGGTAATTCCAGTAATTTTTTTAAAATAAAACTTTGTTTTTGTAATATAAATGTAAAACTTTTATTTCCTTTTTTTGAAAAGAGAAAATCATCAAGAATATTGCTGTAATTTTTATATCTTATTCTTTCAAAAATAGGGAAATTGTGCAAAAAAATATCTTCACCTACCTTTATATGCAAATGGGTATACTCTAATATTTCAAAGATATTATCAGATAATATTGTGTCAATTTTTTGCGAACTTATCCTTCTTCTTTTTCCTTCAAGTGCAAGGTATAATAGATATGATTTTCTCATAATGAATTATAATACATTTTTTTACAAAATGCAAATTCCATTACTTTTTTACGGTAGTATCAATCAAAAACTTGACAAATGAAAAAAAAAAAAATATAATACAATATAAAGTTTTTGGAGGAAATTATGAAAAGAGGCTTTTTGATTTCACTTGGGATCATTGTTTTGAGTGCATTTTTATTTATTAACAGTAAGAGTGCGGTGCTTGATAAGAATTTAAACACAAGCAAGAGCGACAAGATAAAAGAGATTGTAGAGAAACTGAAAAATAAAAATGTAGCAAAACCCGAAGGATATTTAAAGTCGATTCTTGATAAAAAAAAGAAAATAGATAATTCAGAAAAGCAGAAGGAGATAGAAAATCTTAAAAAAGATGTAAATAATGTCTTTAATAAATTGAGAAACGAATATTCAACTCAGAAAGTTAAAATACAATTAGAGCCGGAAGCAGAAATAAAGGATATTAATGATGTTAAAGAATTAATGGAAGATAAGAAGAAAAAATTTGATATTCAGCAGAATGAGAATACAAGATTAAAGAGCAGCGCGAAAGCACTTCTTACTGTATATCAGGAAGATTTTAATTCAGATACCGGAAATTATACTATTACCGATTTATCTTCATCTGCTACCGGTGAAAGACCGATATACTGGCATATTGATTCCTATAATGCTTATGAAGGCAATTCATGGTGGTGTGGTATTGATGATTCCGATTATTTAATGACTTCTCCTGGTTACGGGAATTTTTGGGCACAGTCCCTTGTTCATAAGATTAATCTTACTGATGTAACCATACCCTGCACATTGTCATTTATGTTAAAATATGAAATTGAGAACTGGACTGCTGATTTCGGTTACGTTGACGTTTTAGATGAAGATTTCAATTTATTAGATGAATTGATAACGAACCTCACAGGAACAAGTGATTGGCAAAAAGTGAAGCTTTCATTAACACCTTATAATGGACGGATTATTTATTTAAGATTCAGATTCGGTTCAAATTTTATTTTTTCTGATGAGGATGGATACCTGGGAGTTATGGATCTAAATGGTGCAATGTATATAGATAATATAAAGGTATATGGAGGCGGAAAGACATTTTTTGAAGATGATTGTGAGATGGGCAATCAGGACTGGATAATAAATCCTTCTGCCGGTCAGGTATGGGAAAGGACAGATCAAGGCGGTGGAAATTATGATATGTATGTAATGTATTCCAGTACCATTCCCGGCGTTTACTCATCAATGGAATCGCCTGCTATTGATTTATCCGGATATAATCTCTATGAAGTAGGTTGGCTCTCTTATGATTTGAATTGTAATATTGATGGAATGCTAATGGGAGATCTCTATACATTGTATATTTCATCTGATGGTGGAACAAATTGGAATAAGGTTCAGGAATTTTTCTTCCCAGTTAGTGGTTTGCAAAATATTGATGTCCGGAATTATGTCGGATATTCTGATGTGAGATTAAAATTCGTATTCAAAGCAAACGGTGACAGTTTTGCTGGTGGGGGACCTAATCCAGGAGTAAATGTTGATAATATACAAATAGATGTTGACAGGGTACCCGCACCGCCTAAGAACTTAACTGTAAGTAAAGTGCTTGGTGATAATACGCAACTATTTTTAAAATGGGATAAGAATAAAGAGTCGGATATTGCAGGATATAATGCGTATAGAGGTAATAATTTAGGTGGTCCTTATCCTACAAAATTGAATACAACCGGATTGATCACGGATAATTTTTATACTGATACAGGTTTAACTCCCGGCACAACATATTATTATGTTGTTACCGCAGTTGATAATGATCCAAATGAGAGTGCATATTCTAATGAGGCAATGGGACTTACCGATTCTGTTGCACCTGCCTGCTTATATGGTGCAATACTTTCAGATACAACCTGGTCTTCTGATCAAACTGTTTGTGGCGATATTTACATTGCAGAGAGTGCAACCTTAACAATTGCCCCTGGCGTTTCTGTAACTGTAAATGCAAATACTGATTTGAATAATATCGGTGTTGACCCTATTAGGGTTGAATTTTTATGTGATGGTAATATAATCGCATCCGGAACCTCAGGAAATACAATTGTGTTTATCTCGGATTCCGGTGGATTTTTCGATTGGCGTGGGATTTTGCTATCGGATTTAATAGATACCTCTATTACTAAATTCGATTGGTGTTCAATATCAAATGCCGTATCCGGATTACTTCTCAATGGTGTAAATGGTCTTAATCTAAACAATGTAACCTTTACGGATAATAATCTCGGTATATTATGCTTTAACAATAATAGTGTTTCAATTATTGACTCTAATCTTTCTTCAAGTCTAGGGCAGGCTATTTATAATTCCGGTGATTTAGTTTTGAATATAGATAATACCATTTTCCGGAGTAATTCAAATGCTGGAATTTATTCTAATATGGGAGTTAACAATTACACAATTCAGTATTCAACATTTGATAACAATGATTTAAGTATTTATTTTGAAAATGCTCTGTTCCCATTTGGCAGCACTTCAAATGACTTTAATATTTCTTATACAAAATTTATTAATAATTCTAATGGTGGTATCTATGGCACTGAGAGTGATTGTAATTTATCAATTAATAATTGTTTGTTTGATTCCAATGATTTAGGAATTTATACAGCAACGGGGAAATCAAATTATGATATTTCATACAGCACATTTATAAATAATAGTACTGTGCATTTAGGAGCTCAATCATCCGGAGATAAAAACATTTCTAACTGTTACTTTGATAATTCTGATCATGGGATATATATTATTTTAAGTTCGAATGTTGAGATTAAAAATTCTGAAATATACAATTGTTTTTGGCATGCAATATATTTCGAGCAAAATTCAGATGTAGTTATAGATAATGTGGTTATTAATACAGCTGCTTGGGGGATTTATGTTGATGAAAGTGATAATATTGAGATTAAGAATTCACAAATTTATAATTGTAATAATGATGGAATTTACTTCTGGGACCTTTCAGAAAGTGGAATATTAAATAATGTAACTGTTTCGACTGCTCCAATAGGAATTGAAATAATGAATCCTGACGCTCTTGATAATCTTGACATATCAAATTCTAAATTTAGAAATTGTACCAATATGGGACTATACATTACAGATGTAAAGCAACTTAATTTAACGGATTCTACGATTGAGAATAATAATATCGGACTATTTCAAAATAG
>JAUXGM010000177.1 GCA_030622125.1 bacterium
CATTTTATTATATACCTATGATTACTATCGTTTGAATCCGAGAAGTAGTGCAGATATAAATACATCTGCTTCAACCTGTGATTTAACTGATATAACACCACCGGTATTTTCCGGTGGAACAAGTGGAATAAATGTTTCAAATCCTCAGACAGGTAATTTATTAAATATATCATGGAATTCAGCAGCGGATACTGAAAATTCAAATAGTATTAAATATACTTTATATCGAGATGTTAATTCCTCATTTACACCGAGTATTTCTACTCTATTAAATACAGGTATCATTACAATAAGTTATCAAGATAACACTACTACCGATGGTATTACTTATTATTATATTGTTCAGACATATAATTGTGCGGGTTGCCAGACAAATAATACCGATTCGGCTAACGGAACATCAACCAATCCTGCTATTGCACCAACATTAAATTCTGCAACAGCCGGTATCGGACAGGTAACCTTGAGTTGGAGCAGCGTTACCGGTTCAGATCATTATGAGATATATTATTCCACTATTTCCGGCGGACCTTATACTTATATTGATAACGCTACCGACACCAATTTCATTCATAACAATTTAACTAATGGAATTACCTATTATTATGTAGTAAGAAATTACGATACGGCAAAATATCCTGCATTAAGTCCCAATTCCAACCAATGTTCAGCAATGCCAACTGAGGATATTATATCAAATGAGATAGTGTTCTATCCGAATCCGTCCAATGGTGAGGTTCATATTGAAGGTATTCCACAAGATTCCACCATTGCTATTTATACCATAAAAGGTGAATTGGTCAAAAAAATTGAGAATGATGAAATTGTTGACAGTCAATATATATGGGATGGCAAGAACAGCAGCCGCAAAAAAGTAAATTCCGGTATCTATCTTATTGTTTTGGGTCAAAAATTATATAAGATAGCGATTATTAGGTAAAACCGAAAGAGCGTCCCTTGTATTTTTTTAAATATTTTATCATGCTTTGAAGGTGGATTTTTGCACCTTTTTGAAGATGAAGTCCTTTAAATAACTTTTTTGTATCCGATTCTCGATTGTAAAGATGAATTATGCTTTTATATGGGTAATAAACAATTTTGTATCCGTTTTTCCATATTCTTCTGCAATAATCGACATCTTCAAAATATAATATAAATCGTTCATCAAAAAATCCTATCGTATTTATTACCTCTCTTTTAATCAACATAAATGCCCCAAGTATCCAATCAGGATAGAATATCTTGCCTTTATCTTGATAATAATATAGATGCCTTTTATTTATAAGGCTTTTTTTCATTAATTCTCTATAGATAGGGAATCGTCTTACGAACATCGTTTGAAGGTTATAAAACCGTCTTTGAGCATTTTGCAAAGAACTGTCTTTATTTAATAATTTACAGGTCAAAAGTCCTATATCATCATTTTTATCCATATATGTTACAATATCGTTCAAGATCGGTTCAATAAAGATAACATCGGGATTTAAAATAAGTATATATTTACCGATGCTTCTTTTTATTCCAATATTATTGTTAAATGCAAACCCCTGCTTTTTTCTGTTTTTAATTACCATTATCTCGGGTGCCTTTTCTTTTAACCAATCACTTGTCCCGTCGGATGAATTATTATCAATAACGATAAGTTCATACCTTGCATTTCCCTCCCATTTTTTTAGTGAAAAATACATATTTTTAAGGTAGTGAAGTTCATTTGTAGATATTGTTATTATGCTTACATCAATCATTTATTATCTCCATATATAATTTTTGTGTTCTTTCTGCTGTTTTCTCCCAACTGAACTCTGATGCTCTTTTTTGTCCTCTTTTAATAAGTTTGTTCCTTAAATTATTGTCTGTTGTGAGTTTTACCATTGCATTTGTAATCTCAGGTATGTTTTGTGGATCAACGAAAAGTGCTCCATTTTTTGCAATTTCCTTTGTTGAGGATATACCGGATGTAATAACAGGACAATTTGATGCCATTGATTCCAAAACAGGCATTCCAAACCCCTCGTAAAATGATGGATAGATAAAAAACAATGCCTTTCTGTAGAGACGAGGAAGAAGAACATAATCAATATGCCCAAGATGCATAACTTTATTGTCAAGTTTCAAATTTCTTATCTTTTTAAATATTTTCTCATAATACCATCCTTTTTGCCCCGCAAGAACAAGTTTTATATCGGGAAAGTTTTTAGCAAATTCAGAGAATGCGGATATGATTCCATCAATATTTTTTCTTGGTTCCAAAACCCCGACATAGAGGATAAATTTATCAGGAAGATGATATTTTTTATTGAAACCTTTGAGTTTTTTTTCTGATATGTCTCTATTAAATATTTGATTTATTCCATAGGGGATATAGACAAATTTACTCTTATATTTCGGGAATAATTTTATAATATCCTTTTTTGTATTTTCGGAAATTGCTACGACCTTATTATTTTTTCTTACAGATCTTGGTATCATTTTCTTGAAATAAAGTCTTTTTTGAGGAATATGATATTGAGGATGTGTAATGAATGTTGTATCGTGGATTGTCAGAATACCTTTTCCTTTATAGTTCATAGGTGAAACAAAAACTGTAGAGTGTAAAAGATCGATACCCTTTTTTTTTAAGTCTTTATTAAATTTCGTATGTTCATAAAATACCCTGCCCTTAATGGTATTTGTAATTTTCGGTGCAAGAAAGTATTCAAATTTATTAAGATATCTTCTAAAAATCTCTTTTCCTTCTTTATTGATGATCAAAACGGGTTCAAAATTGAGTTTAATTCTGGAAAATCCATCTATTAAACCGGTCAAATATGTTCCAATTCCTGTCTGAATCTTGTGGGCGGCAAATAAGTTAATTGCAACTCGGGGTTTCATACCTCGTGCCTCGGCAGTATACAGTATCCAGTACTAAGTACTAAGTAAAGAATTGCTTTAGTACTAATCAATTTCATCACTAATTCCTTTTCTCAATCTAACTTTTTTTTGAACACCCATTAATAGTTTATAAACTTGTTCACATTGATTTTTTAACTCAAAATGTTTTGTTTCGTTTAAATATTGTAAATCAAAAGAAAGTTGAATCTGGTATTGTAATTCAGCACATGAACCCACAGAATAATTAATAAATCTCAAATATTCATTTACGGAATTCCTTGCATTTCCTTCTACCAAATTCATTGGAATTGAATAAGAAGCGCGACGCATTTGAGAAGTTAATCCAAATATTTCACTATTAGGGAAGGTATCTGTAATTTTATAAATACTTAATACTAATGAATGAGCCTTTTTAAAAACATCCATTTCTTCAATTTTCATTATTAGCTCCTATTTTTTTTGTTTTTACTTAATACGGAATACTTAGTACCATTAACGGAATTTTCAATTGCTCTGAATGACAATTCCTTCACTCTGTCATTATGAGATTTTGCTTGCAAAATCGTAATAATCTCATTAGTTCTTTTTATTATTAAATACGGGATTCCTACGCAATTTTCAATTGCTCTGAATGACATAATAAAAAAGTTTTTCTTTTCTTTGTCTAAGTATACTCTGTGGTTATTATATTTTTTCATCTCTTTTCTCTGCTACCGCCCAAATTTTCTCTTTTGGATAATAAAAAATATTCTTAAATAAATTTCGAATTACCTGTTTAAACCAATTATTACTTTTAAAAAAAACCACTTCATTTCTTTTAAAAAATCCGACCTTTCTAAAC
>JAUXGM010000084.1 GCA_030622125.1 bacterium
CTAACCTCTAACCTTTCACCCCACACCATCTTGGTGCTGGGCATGCCTCTAACCTCTTCTTCTCTGTCTAATCTGTGGTTAATATTGTTATTTAAATACCGAATTCTTCTTGTGAACAGTCGCCGCCGTTCCAGATGTAAATACCGAAAACAATAGGGACATCCCTTTCCGAAGGGAAGAGTGTCCCGTCTAATGAAAAGAAATTTCTATTGTTCTAAATCCTGTCTTATTAGTGGTTTAGAATTTCGTAAATGCCTCAATTTTTAAATTACTTGACATTTAATGAAAAAATAGTTATACTTTAGATTATTTATAAAAGGTGGTGAACTTAGATGGTTAAAGTCGATATTAGAGATGGCAATGTCGAAAAAGCCTTAAAGATTTTGAAAAAAAAGATAGCAAGAGAAGGAGTACTTTCCGTTCTTAAAAAGAAAAGATACTATGACAAACCCTCCGTTGCTATTAGGAAGAAAGTCGCAAAGGCTACTCGAAGAAGAAGAAGAAGATTTAAAAGAATGCGTCGCTACCTTATTAGTTAATCTTTAGTTTTCCGGAACTTAATGTAAATTTAAAATTCTTTTTATTGGGATTTTTCTTTATAGCATCAAGAAAAGGTATCATAAGGGTTTTTTCTAAGAATGATGATATTTGATCGGGTATTAATTTAATTTCCTTGTAGTATTCATTTGCAAGATAATCAATAATTGATGTTGAAAAAGAAGTATTAAAGCCTCTTGCCTGAACCTGCGTTTTGATCTGTTCAAGTTTTCTTTTAAATATCTCCTTGTAATCTTCAACTGTAATATCATTAAAAATATAGATCCCGTCAAAGAGAGAAATAAAATCTTCACTGTACTGTTTTATCAATAATTCTTTTATCTCTATTTTGTTCTTTTCTTCATTTGTATTTTGAAATCCGATTTTTTTAGTCATGGTTGAAACAATGTGTTTATCAAGTGTAATAATAAATATTGAGTTATCAAAACTTATTTTCTTGCCTTCAACAAATATATATCCTTTTGAAAATATTTGTGTTAAAATATAAAATAATTTTTTAGATAAAAATTCAATGTGCTTTAATAGAAAAACTTTTTCCCTATTATTTTTGATCATTTCTTTGAAAATATTAAATTGAGTATTATTTTCATCATTATCATTATCTTCCTCTGATTGAATACTCATCATCTGTGTCAGCATAGAAAGATCCATTTCCGAAACATCCTCCCTTGAATTCATCACTACCTCTGCTATGGAATATGCAAGCTCCGATTTCCCTGTACTTTTATTTCCTACAAAAAGAAATATCCCATTAGGCAGATACGGTTTTAGATCAAGGTTCATATATTTTAACATTAAAAAATCGGATATTTCTTTGGTAAAATTTTTGTTTAAATAGACCTTTTTTAAGAGCTCATTTTCAAAATCAAATGGCTTTATTCCCTTCTTTATTTTGATTCCGGTATTTTTTTTTGCAGGAAAATAAAGGTTTTCATATTGATGTACCACGGAATTTTTATTTCCAAGTATTGGATATACATTTTTATAAAGATTTAATGGAAGTTTTTTATCACTTATACCAATTTTTAATGCAGAAAGTATAAGATGGTTTATTTCTATTTTTACGCTTAAAGATTTACTTGCAATGGTAGCAGCAGTCATCATTATTTCGTCATATTTATTTTTTGTTAACGATGTCGAAATATTTTTTTTAAAAAACTCTTTATATTCTCCAAAAAAGTTCAAGGCAGCCTTTCCTTCGGTTGTAAGATAAATATCTCCTTTCTCAACAAAATAAGAAAGGATATTAAATATATTGATCTCACCTTTCTTTATTTTATAAGATCCCATTAAGTTACTTAAAAATTGATTTGAATTAGAAGAGAGCTTCATCGGATACTCCTTAATTAACAAAACCGAGAAATTTCGGTCTAACATTCATATAGACATGGATAATAAGATTTAAAAAATATCCCATTTGTCCGATAATAATCTCGCTTCCATTTATTATTTTAAATATAATTTCATTGTTTTGCGAATCAATGGCGAAATAGCCATGCTCGGTTTCAGCATAATTAAGCTGTAATATTCTAAGGAACATTGCCCATTGATCCTTAGGATTCGGGGGTAGATCTCCCATGTTTGAGGTAATCTGAAGGAAAAAGGCGTCATTACCGATTAACTCAAGTTTTGTCTCAATGACCGGTCCCTCTTTTTCCGTTGCTAAACTGATAAACCATATATAAGGCGTACCCTCTATTTTTCTTGCCTTGATATTTAAATCTTCAAGTACCTGATCCACTTTTTTAATTACTTCTTGCTGTTTCTCTCCCATAGAACCTCCAGATTTTTATTATTTTCTTTTTATCGGAATGTTTTTATCATTCTTCTAAAAACCATTAATAATAGTTTAATCATTTTTACTAAAAATGTCAAATAAATGTCGTGCTGAAATTGTTACAAAATAAAAATGTTAAACTTTTCAAAATTATTTTGAAATTATTGCAATATCTTTTCACCTCCGTTTCAGATTTTCAAAAATATTTGACCATAAATATCCGTTGCTAAAATTCAATAACTCACTTCGTTCAAACAAATTGTAATTTTTCCTACGGAACGCAACTACTATTTACTAAATCTTCAAATGTCGTTAGAAAAGACATTTACAATATTTTTTTAAAGGAATAAAAGTTTAACATTTTGACTTCGGAATAACAATAAATATCGTGTTGAAATTTGATTTTTTTTAAAAAATCGTTTATACTACAATATGAAAAAGGCTTGTTTAATTTCAATTATTTTTTTATTTACTATTTTTGGGTATGCCGTAGAACTTGACATTTATTTTACGGGAAAAACATTCGGAACAATTGCACCTTGTGATTGTCCGCTCCATCCGGACGGCGGTATCTCACGAAGAGTTAAATATTTCAGCGAAATAAATTCTAATGATAATCTTTTTTTAGATACAGGAGGAATACTGAGCGGCGGCTACGGTGAATGGTTAAATACAAGTGTGGGAGAGGAGAGAAATAATATCTTAAAAGAGGGTTACAAGCGAATTAATTACTCTGTAATCGTCCCTGGATTGTCGGAATTTCAATACCCGCTTTTATACTTAAAGGAGATCATTACCACACTAAATTATAATTTTGTGTGTGCTAATTATATTGGAAAGGAAAAAATTTTCAAACAGTACATAGTGAAAAAAATTAAAGGACAGCGGATCCTAATAATTGGAGTTACGGATAAAGAACATACAAATTTTAAACTCAGCAAGGATTTTAACGATAGTGATTTCATCGACCCTAAAAAAGCAGTAAAAAATATTTTAAAATTGCATAAAAAAAGCGGGGATCTTGTCATTGTTCTCGGTTTTTTATCTGAAAAAAAAATAAAAGAGATAATTGATTATAATCCGAGGGTTAATCTTGTTTTACATGGAAAAAATGAGATACTTTTGAAAAAACCTTATATATATGGAAAAACACTTATTGCCCAATCCTATTTTAATTCCAAAAAAATCGGGAAAATATCATTAAAATTCGTAAGAAATAGAATAGTCAATTGGAATTTTAAATATGACAGACTGTCGCCTTCTGTTGGTGAGCTTGCGGATATCTTTAATAGAACATACAAATTGCTTGGTGATACCGAAGCAAGAAAAAGATACAATGTTTATCTAATCTTTGATAAATTTTTACCTAATAAAAACGAGAAGGAAATAATAAAATTTCTAAAGAAAAACAATATACAATACAAAGCACTTTTTGAAAACCTTGACAGCAAAAATGTCAATGAAGTAGAATTAATAAATGAACATTCCGATAAATTTGTTTCTTCTCAATATTACCCACAGGAAGAAACAACCGAAAAAATAATTTATAAAAATCAACGGGAGATAACAAATTTCGGTAAAAATGATTTAAAGCCGTGTATATTTACCGGATTAAGATATTTCTATTTGGATGATCTTACAATAAAAGATATTCGTTGGGATCTTCAAATACTCGGTTTAATCAAATAAAATATTATATAAGGAGTAATACATGGAAGTAAAGGGAGTAGCCCTCAAAAACAGTTTTGATTGGGTAGTAGAACAACATGGGAAAGAGAGCTGGAAAAAGATCATAGAAGATATTCCAAAGGATTCACAGCAATATATTTCTGATGGTATTATTTTTTCAAGTGAATGGTATCCGTTCAAGGTCTTCATTGATATTAACAAAGCTATTATCAATAAATACGGTAACGGCAATCACAAGATCATCTATGAAATAGCAAAAAATGGTGCAATAAAAAATATGAATTCTATTTACAAGATATTTATGAAGATCGCATCCCCTGCTTATGTAACAAAGAAAGCGGCAGCAATATACAGTCAATTTTATACATTTGGTCAAATGAAGGTTCACACATCAGAACCAACCAGGGTTGTTTTACATCTTGAAGGCGTTCACAATGAACCGATTTTTTTTGAACGAATATCCGGATATATCACCGGCGTATTAACATTAACAAAAGTAAAAAATCTCAAATTAACATATAGATATGATGAAAAAGGGAAATCCGCAACCTTTGACGCAAATTGGGAATAAGGAAATACGGGATAAAAATTTGACTTTAAAAGGTATTTGATTTATAATAGACTATGGATGGTTATGTAAAATCTTTAATCGAACAGGCATTAAAAGAAGATATATTAACAGGTGATATAACAACCGAAAATACAATTCCGAAAAATAAGAAAGGAAAGGGAGAAATTTTATTAAAGGAAGACGGAGTGATCGCAGGACTTGATATTGTAAAAGAGGTCTTCTTTCAGATAGATCCGAAAGTAAAACTGCAGTTTAATGTAAAGGATGGAATATTTAAAAAAAAGGAGACCGTTATCGGTGATATTTCAGGATCGCTTCACTCCATACTTCTTGGTGAAAGGATTGCACTGAATTTTCTACAGAGGATCTCCGGAATTGCAACATACACAAAAAAATATATTGATATTGTAAAAAAAAGCGGTAAAAACATTAAAATAGTCGATACAAGAAAGACAACTCCCAATTTCAGATATTTTGAAAAACTTGGAGTGCGATTAGGGGGGGGATATAATCATAGGATCGGACTTTATGACGCTGTAATGATAAAAGACAATCACATCATCGCCACAGGTGGAATAAGAAATGCCGTCAATCTTATCTCAAAGCATTTGGGACACACTACCAAGATAGAAATAGAGGTAAAGACCATTGAGCAGCTTAAAGAGGTATTGCAGTTAAGTAATTATGTTGATATTGTAATGCTTGATAATTTCACACCGGGAAAATGTAAAAAAGCCATTGAAATAATCGGCAATAGAAAGATCACGGTTGAGATATCGGGTGGAATTGATCTTTCAAATATCCAATCATACCTATTAGATGGGATTGATGTAATATCTATTGGAGGATTGACTCATTCTTATAGATCTTTGGATATAAGTCTGAATTTTATCAATTTATGATTGGACTTTTGTTATATAAAATAAGTTTCTCAATAATCGTTTTAATCGGGATCCTTCTTGGTTACAAACTTAGAAGAAAGGTGCTTTATTTTGCATTTATCTTTATTTCAATCTTTTTTCTTAACGGTAAACCCTTTGTCATTGGGAAATTTATTACCATTCTATTTTTTATTTTTATTTTTACTTATTTCCTTCTTTCAACAAGATCATACTATATCTATAAAGTTTCAATACTTGCCTTATCTTTTTATATTACCTATCTTTTTGCATCTATTATTCATTACTTTTTATTCGGCGTAGAGAATTACAGACTCTTTATATTGGAGAGCATTCCATTTTTTATATTTTTACTGCTTTACCCTGAGATCATTAAAAAGGAGAGAATGAAAATATCGCACCCTATTTTTAATCTTTTGGTATCGATATCTTTGATATTCCCGATTATTTCCATTATTATTTTTATTTTATTTAAAAATTTTTCACTTGCCGGGAGTGAGAATATTACATATTTTTCATTTATTTTAACATTGTGCCTTTCAATTCTTTATCTGCTTTCAAAACCGTTTTTCCACATTTTATCACCAATATATTTCAATATACACAGTGACCTTGTAAATTACCTTACTCAAATTATATCCATCGATAGTATGGATGCACTATTACAATTTTCCACAAATTATATATCAAAAAAGATCAAAGTAGAAGATCTTATTATCAAAAAGGAAGATAAGTATTATAAAATATCATTCAAAGAAAAAAAAGGTAAGCCGCTTTTCTTTGAAGAGGCGAATTTCATTGATTTAATAGAAAAAGAACTGAATATACGGATGAATAATATCTATTTTACACTGGAATTACAAAAAAAATTAGATCAGATAAAGGAATTACAGGATAGGATCGCACAAGCAGAGGTTTATTCGTTAATGGGGCAGATGGTTGGAACCGTAAGTCATCAATTAAAGACACCTCTTGCAATACTTAATAACAGTAACGAAATATTGCTGCAAGAAAAACTTACAAAGAAAGAAAAGAATGAGGTTTTACAAACAATAAATGAGGAAATTTCTCATTTAAATGAGATAGTAAATAAATTCCTTAATTTTGTTAAAACAAAAAAATATAAACTTGAAGAGGTTGATCTTAATAAAATAATAGAAAATGTTATTCGGAAAAATCATTTTGATAAGGAAAAAATAGAAATAACCGGAAGCATAAATGAAATTATAATCTCAAATGAAAATGCTCTGGAAGAGATTTTTGTTATCATTTTACAAAATGGTTTTGATGCTATTTCCGGTATTTCAGATGGAAGGATAAGGATAAAGATCGAAAATATGATTCTGAGCATCTCCGATAACGGTACGAAATTGGACAAAAACATAGAAAAGATATTTGAACCTTTTTATACGACAAAAGCGAAGGGAATAGGACTTGGACTTGCCATTGTGAGCAAATTATCCGATCTTCTGAAAATTAGATTGGAAGTAAAACAAAAAAAAATCTGGAAATATTTTACCTTATATTGGGGAAATTCATGAAAAAAATATTGATAGTTGATGATGAAGATAATATGCGAAAGATACTTTCTCTCGCATTAAAAAAGCGAAACTATGAAGTTGCAACAGCAAGTTCCGCCATTGAAGGATTAAAAAAGATATCGGGTTTTTCCCCTGATATGATCGTTTCCGATATAAAAATGGATAAAATGAATGGACTTGAATTTCTGAGAAATATCCGAATAAACTATGGCGGAATACCTGTCTGTTTTATTACCGCTTACGGAAGTATCCAGGGTGCCGTAGAAGCAATGAAACTTGGAGCAGTGGATTATCTCGAAAAACCGTTTGATATTGGTTCACTTATCGAAATAATCGAGGAAAACAGTATTACCGCCAAAGAAAAAAGTGAAAAAGTAGAGATAATCGGGTCCTCTGAAATATTAAAAAATATATTAAAAATAGCAAAAAAAGTAGCAAATACAGATGCTACCGTTCTTATCAAAGGTGAAACCGGGGTTGGAAAGGACCTTATTGCTCAGTTCATTCATCAAAATTCCAATAGATCAAAGGGACCTTTTGTAAAGGTTGACTGCACAGCGATACCGTCAGAACTTTTTGAATCAGAACTATTCGGACATAAAAAAGGTGCCTTTACGGGTGCAATTGATGATAGGATCGGTAAATTTGAAGTGGCGGATACGGGAACGATATTTCTTGATGAGATAGGCACATTAAATCTTGATATGCAAAAAAAATTCCTGCGGATCATTCAGGAAAAAATTCTTGTAAGGATTGGCGAAGCAAAAGAAAGATCAATTGATATACGAATTATCACTGCAACAAATTCCGACCTTGAAAAAATGGTAACAGCAGGAAAATTTAGAAAAGATCTCTATTTTAGATTGAAGCATTTTGAAATATTTATTTCACCGTTAAAAAATCGAAATGAAGATGTCAAAGAGCTCATTGATTTTTTCTTAAATAGATACAATGAAAAATATAAAGAGAAAAAAACAATTTCAGAGATCGGACTGGAAAAATTATTACAATACGATTATCCCGGGAATATAAGGGAGCTTGAGAATATATTGGAACAGGCATACATTATCTCGGATACCAAAATTATTTCCAAAAATGATCTTATATTTACCAATCTTGCGGAAGAAGATTCTGATAATACTATGGATATGAATCTAAGAAAAATGGAAAAGCAACTCGTTATCAGGGCATTGAAAATAACAGGCGGCAATCTTTCTAAAGCTGCTAAAATTCTTGGAATAAATAGAAATCAATTAGCATATAAGCTTGAAAAATATAATTAAAAATTAAATCCTATAGAAATCCCCGGTTGAAATAGAAGGGCATCAATATCTTCTGTTTCATCTTTATACCTAAAAGCAAGCTTATATACATCAACTTCCGGGGTAAGTGTTACTTTACCGAGATCAAATTGCAATCCGACAAATCCGCCATAATAGATCTGTGCAAAATCCCCACCGGTAAATTCATCTTCGCTAAGTACAACATAAGTTGAATATTGAGCTTTGGGACCGAAATAAAGAGAGATGGAATCACTAAATCTGAAATCAAAAATAAGATTTCCAAAACCGGAAAAACCTTGAACACCAAAAAGATTTTGGTATATCCCACCAAAGTCGGTAGCAATTCTAAAAGGGGATTCCCTTGAAGTAAGCCGCCATTTCCAGTCGAATGAAAGGTTGATCCCGTAAAGTTTAAAACCGAGATCCATACTGTCGCTTAATCCGATTCTAAAAAATAGTTCGGTCATCGGTATTGAACCGATGAAATTATTATCACTATCAGTATCACTATCCGATGTATCGGTTACATTGAGATAGGAAATACCAATTCCTGCTCTAACCTGCTTAGCTGGTACTGTATCGGCATTCTGATAGGTCGTAAGGGAATAACAGCCCGCAAAAACCATCAATGCAATAACAATGATGCTTGTAATTATTTTTCTCTTCATAGCACCTCCATATAGTATATTATAGTATCTTTTCCTAAAAAAGTCAAATTTTCCTTGATTTTTTTTGTTTTTCTTACTATAATGCTTTTATGAATACAAAAAAAGTCGATGAATTACTTTATTGGTTACAGACGGGGTTGATCCTTCTTTTAAGCTTTTTAATTGCGATACTTCTTTCAAGACAGACCGTTGATAGCTCCGTTCTTAAAACCTCATGGGCACTTGGACTTTCAATAGTTTTATTTTTTGTATTTCTACTCAGAATATATCTAAAAACAGACGGCTATAAATTTTCATCCCTGGACAAATGTGTTTTAATATACTATATTTGGCTTGTTATAAATGGAATATTTATCTC
>JAUXGM010000010.1 GCA_030622125.1 bacterium
AGTCCGGGACACACCTCAACTTTCTTGGGACGCACCTTCGGAGTTTATCCCGTATCTGATACGGGAAGGTACGTCCCGCCTGTTTTCGGAGTATTTTCTTTTGAACTTTTGATTCTATTTCCTTTGGCTATATCGTTTTCGGGTGGTCTATCGTTATCTAATGAAGAATCCGGGACACATCTCAACTTTAAAATATCCAAAGTTGAGGTAATGTCCCTCTTTTATGGCTTTTTGGAGTTTAAGATTGTTTTTCTTACCAACCTCTAACCTCCAGCCTCTATCCTCTATATTTTTGTCCCTAACCTCTTTTTTTTGGTGTGTCCCAAAACTCAGTCTATCTTCATTACCTTTATAAATGCTTCTTTCGGAATACTGACATTTCCGATAGAACGCATTTTTTTCTTACCGGCTTTTTGTTTTTCAAGTAATTTTCTCTTTCGTGTAATATCGCCGCCATAGCATTTAGCTGTAACATCTTTTCTCAAAGCAGAAATTCTTTCTCCGGCAATGACCTTTCCTCCGATCACTGCTTGAAGTTTGATCACAAAAAGATGTCTCGGTATCTCTTCTCTTAATTTTTTTATTATCTTCCGTCCCCTCGTCTCCGCTTTTGAACGTTCGGAAAGAAAGGAAAAGGATGGTACAATCTTGCCGTTCATTAAAATGTCTACTCTTATGATATCACTTTTAACATAATGAATATTCCCATAATCAAGGGAAGAATACCCCTTTGTTGCACTTTTCATTCTATCAAAGAAGTTCGTAATGATCTCGGAAAGGGGAACATCAAAATGTAATATTATTCTATTATCACCTATATATTCAATTTTTTTGTTTAGAATCCCTCTTTTTTCCTCTATAAGACGGATCAGCGGATCAATATAATTGATGTAACTTATAATTGTTGCATTTACATAAGGTTCTTTAACATAATCTATTTTTACAGGATCAGGATACTGTTCGGTGCTACTTAATATAATTTCATCACCTTTTTTTAGATGAATTTTATAGACAACCGACGGTGTGGTTATAACAACATCAGTATTGAATTGTCTTTGTAGTCTCTCAACAATGATCTCAAGATGCAAAAGTCCCAAAAAACCTACTCTGAATCCAAATCCCAAACTTGCAGAAACCTCGGGCTTATACTCAATAGCAGAATCACTAAGGACAATCTTCTCTATTGAATCCCTTAATTTTTTGTAATCCTCATTTTCAACGGGATAAACCCCGGCATATACCATTGGCTTAATCCTTTTAAAACCTTTTAAAATAGGGAGTTTTTCCTGTTTACGGATTAAAACGGTGTCACCAATACTAACATCTTTTAATTGTTTAATACCGGCAATAATGTAACCGACATCGCCACTTTTAAGTTCATCCGTCGGAAATAAGTTCGCTTTAAATATTCCAACTTCCATTATCTCATGTACACTGCCGGAAAAATTCAGATATAGTTCATCTCCTTTTTTAAATTTTCCATCAAATATCCTGACATGTAAAATAACCCCACGGTAATTATCAAACTCGGCATCAAATATTAATCCTCTTGCCGCTTCAAATTCGGATTTTGGGGGCTGAATTTTATCCTTTATGCTCTCCAATAAATTCTCAACATTCTGTCCCGTTTTAGCGGAGATCATTATTATTTCATCCTTGTTAAAGGCAAATACTTCTTCCAATTCTCGTATAACCTCGTCAATTGCAGCATTTTCAAGATCAATTTTATTTATTACCGGTATTATATCAAGCCCGAGATTGAATGCAAGATACATATGCGAAAATGTCTGGGCTTGCAACCCCTGACTCGCATCAACAAGAAGTATCGCACCTTCACAGGCGGCAAGACTTCTTGATACTTCATAAGTAAAATCAACATGTCCGGGGGTATCGATTAAATTATATGTATAAATATTTCCGTTGCTTGATTTAAAATCTAAGGTTATTGGCTGTGCCTTTATTGTAATTCCTCTCTCTCTTTCAATATCCATTTTATCCAAAAACTGCGGTTTCATTTTTCTTTCCGATATTGTATTTGTTAATTCCAACATTCTATCTGCAAGAGTAGATTTACCATGATCAATATGGGCAATGATTGAAAAATTACGAATGAATTTCAAATTTTTGTTCATTAGAATTTATGCATATTCTTTAGATATTCCTCATTTGTTTCTGTTTTTTTCATATATTTTAAAATAAACTCTATTTGTTCAACAGGATTCATATTATTAAGTATCCTTCTCATAACCACCATTTTTGTCACTTCTTCTTCTGATAAAAGCAGTTCCTCTTTCCGCGTACCGGATTTTTGAAGGTTTATCGCCGGGTATACCCGTAAATCAGAAATATTTCTATCAAGATGTATCTCCATATTTCCCGTTCCTTTAAATTCTTCAAAAATAACCTCGTCCATTCTTGAACCTGTATCTATCAAGGCAGTTGCAATGATGGTTAAACTGCCACCCTCTGCTGTGTTTCGTGCAGCACCAAAAAACCTTTTTGGTTCTCTAACCGCCGATGACTCCAAACCACCGGAAAGAACTCTTCCCGATGAAGGTTGAACAGTATTATTTGCTCTGGCATATCTTGTCAAGCTATCCATTAATATTATAACATCTTTACCTGTTTCAACTAACCGCTTTGCATATTTCAATGTCATAGAAGCCGCTTGTATCTGTTGATGCGGTGGTTCATCAAAGGTTGAACTTATGACCAGTCCATCAACTGATTTTTCCATATCGGTAACTTCTTCCGGACGTTCGTCTATTAAGAGTACAATGAGTTTTACCTCCGGATGGTTGGTAGAAATAGCATTTGCAAGATTCTTTAAGATCGTGGTTTTCCCAGTCCTTGGAGGAGCTACTATAAGTCCCCTTTGCCCCTTACCAAGCGGGGTAAAAAGGTTCATTATCCGCGTAGAATAAATATTCGATTTATACTCCAGGTTTAGTTTTTCATCTGGGTAAAGTGGTGTTAGATTTTCAAATAATGTTCTTCCTGTAATTGCATCTGCCGGCTGATCATTGATCTTTAAGATCACCATCATTGCCCAGTATTTTTCTCCATCGTTTTTTGGCGGCTTGATAATGCCAAAGACCATATCTCCATCCCTGAGTAAATATTTCCTAACATTTTGCGGTGAAACATATATATCATCATTACTTGGGATAAAATTTTCCTTAACATTTCTCAAGAAACCAAAAGATGCCTGCCCTTGGATTTGAAGAATGCCGCCGCCGAGATAAAATTTTGAACCTTTTTGTTTTAATCTTGTATCAATGATCTTTTGAACAAGCTCATGTTTTTTATAGCTCAAAAAATTTTCTATCGCTATCTCTTTTGCAATTACTTGCAGCTCTTTGACCGATTTTTCTTGTAAAAGTTTTTGATTCAAGAATTCATCATTCTCTAACTCTTTTAACACTTCTTTTTCATAATTTTCATAATTGTTTTTAATTTCCTTGCCGGAATTGTTTTTCTTTTTTGCCATTTAGATCTCCTATTATATTTCCGTTCTATTTTTACCTGATGACTTGGCACGATACATTTTATCATCTGCCTTTTTTAAAAGCTCAAACGGTGTGGTCCCATCATCAGGATAAGTTGCAATACCACAGCTCACCGTTATTTTTCGCATAACACCTATATCTGAAAAATTATAGTTTTCCATTGCATTTCGTACCTCTTCCATATTATTATATGCCTCATCTACATCCACACCGATCATAATAACTACAAACTCCTCACCACCATAGCGCCCTGTAAAATATCCATAATCGGAAAGCTTTTTCAATTGATCGGAAAATATCTTTAATACACTGTCCCCAATAATGTGTCCATAATTATCATTAACTAATTTAAAATCATCAATATCAAAAAAAGCTACTGAAAGCGGCATCTTTCTTCTTACACATCTATTAAAGTCCTCAATTAAAATTTCGATTAGAATTCTTTTTTTATATAACCCCGTAAGATAATCGGTTTTTGAATAGTTATCATATTTTTTAAAAAAATATATCTTTAAAATTGCTAAAAGTGCACTTTCTATGAAAATAGAAAGTTCGGCTGAAAGCTCTTTTTCTTCCGATAATCGAAATGCAAACAAGATTTGGAGTTTGCCGTTTATTTTTGTTTTGTAATAAATATTATCTTTCAATTTAATTAATGAATTGGTTCTTCTCATTTTTATTAAGGGTAACGCTAAGCCATGTTCATATTTTTGTATTACCTTTTTTCCCTCTTGAATAGAAATTGCAATATCAGATATCAGGAAAATATCATTAAAATATTTGCTGAATATATCAAAGATATTTTTATAATCATTTTCAAATCGTATTTTTTCAAATATATCAAATATCTGAGTGTAGAACACTTCCATCATTTTGTTGTATTTGATCTTATCTCCTAATTTTTTTAATTTTGTTTCTATCTTCTGAATTTCAGCCTCAATATCAACACATTTCTTTTCTATTTTTCTGATCTTAATATTGTGGATTTGGATTAATAGAATTAAAATTATAATAGACATTAAAACAAGCAGATAATTTTTATCCTTTAATAATATTAATAAAACAAATGAAAGTAAAAATAAAAGAGCATAGAGTGAATAAAACACTTTTTTCCTATCTTTATAGAAAAGGAAAAAAAACAAATAAGGAATTGTCATCATTATGAAAAAAACTATTTTCATGAAGTTTTAAAAAAAACTGGCGGAGAGGCCGGGATTTGAACCCGGGGTACGATTAACTCGTACAACTGCTTAGCAGGCAGCCCCCTTAAGCCACTCGGGCACCTCTCCATTTTAAATTCCTTACCTAATATCATCCTTGTGTATTTGGTAAAGATTTACATTGTTTTCTGAATTTTTTATATTATACATTTTTTTTAATTAAAAATCAAGTGCTAAGATGCCAGCCTCTTAACCACCGTCCCAACTAATGTTCCCATAAAGACACCTAATAAGATCGCAACTCCAATAAGCGTATTGTTTATTGGGAAACCGCCAAGAAGAAAAAGAACAAAAAGTTGTGTGAGATTGTGGATGACTCCACCAATTATGCTGATGCCGTAGATTGAAAATATTTTTAATTGAAAAAATACGATCATTAAAAGACAACTAAAAAAAGCCCCCGAGATTCCCATTAAAAACATTGGCGTAAAAAGTCTGCCGAGCACTATTGCTGAAAAAAGAGTTTTCAGAAGTGTTGTCAAAAACGCAAGTTTGAAATCTTTTCTTATGATCAACCAGATTACTACGGCATTCGCAAGTCCCAATCTTAGAAACGGTATCGGTTTCGGTATCATGCCTTCAAATGCACTTAGTAAAGTTGCTAAGACAACATAGTATAGTATTGTAAAATCAGATCTCTTTATCTTATAATCATTGGGAAACCGCATCAACCTTACTTTCTCCTTTTATCCTTATAACGATCCTGTTTGGAACGCATATTATTTCAGATCCCGCTTTTTGAATAAAACCCATCCTTTTACATATTTTTTCTTTACAACTCGTTTCAACTACCCCTATTTTTCCATTTTTTACTTGAACCTTAAATTTACCCACCTTACCCTGAAAGGTGTAAGCTTGATCTACTCTCAGATCTATTGTTTTCAGAATTTCTCCTGATATATAAACATCTGCCATTGAACCGATCTTATTAAAATGGTTAAAGAAGATAAAGAAAAATCCCAATCCTATGAGAAAAAGATAAAGTAGATAATCAAATAGAGTTAATTTATTATGTGCCAATTTCCCATGATGAGAGGTATTTTCTCTGTTCTTCCGTCAATTCATCTATCTCAATACCCAGTGTTTTTAGTTTCAATTTTGCAATATTAACATCAATCGCAGTTGGTATTACATAGACCTTTTTTTCAAGTTTTTTATAATTATTCCAGATATACTCGGCAGAAAGAGATTGATTTGCAAACGACATATCCATAACCATTGACGGATGCCCCTCTGCTGCAGAAAGATTAATCAATCTACCGTCTGCAAGGAGATTTATCCTTCTACCATCTTCCATAATGTATGTTTCAACAAAATCTCTTGCCGTATATGATTTTTTTGCTTTATCTTTTAAGTAATTTTTGTTGATCTCAACATCAAAGTGCCCTGAATTACAGACGATTGCATTATCTTTCATTTTATCTAAATGGATTTTGTCAATAACATTTATATCACCCGTAGAAGTAATAAAAACATCTCCGATTGCAGCAGCTTTTTCCATTTTCATTACTCTGAAACCATCCATAACCGCTTCAAGTGCTTTTACGGGATCAACCTCTGTTACGATAACATTAGAGCCCATTCCTCTTGCCTTTGTTGCAATTCCTCTTGAACACCATCCGTACCCGGCAACAACAACATTTATCCCGGCAAAAAGAATATTTGTAGCCCTGATTATGCCGTCTAATGTTGATTGCCCGGTGCCATAACGGTTATCAAAAAGATGCTTTGTCAATGCATCATTTACAGCAATTATCGGATATTTCAAAGCCTTGTTATCTGCCATAGCTTTTAATCTTATGACGCCGGTCGTTGTTTCTTCTGTTCCACCCAGAACATCAAAATCATAATTTTTTTTGTGGTATGTCGCAACAAGATCGGCACCATCATCCATTGTGATCTGCGGTTTCATATCAAGAAGAGAGGCAAGGTGTCTGTAATAGGTTTCATTGTCTTCACCGGTTATAGAAAACACCGATATGCCATAATGTTTTACAAGTGCCGCTGCAACATTATCCTGTGTTGAAAGCGGATTTGAAGCAGCAAGCCGAACCTCTGCACCACCGGCTTTCAATGTTCTCATCAGATTCGCTGTTTCAGTTGTAACATGAAGACACCCGGCAATTCGGACACCGTTAAGAGGTTTTTCTTCCTCAAATCTTTTCCTTATCGCCCTTAAAACGGGCATATTTCTTTCCGCCCATTCTATTCGTTTTTTTCCTGCATCAGCAAGGTTCAAGTCCTTTACATCGTATTCCATATATTCTCCTATTTTAATCGCATAAATATCGGTTCATCCTTTTTATAGATGGATTTTTTATCAAGCCTGCCCCATTCAAGATCTTTTTTAAGATCTATTTTATTTTTACAATTCAATCTTTCTAATATTTTATTGGCAGTATCAGGTATTATCGGGTATAACATAAGTGAGACATTTCTTACCGCTTCCAATACTGTATATAATATCGCTGCTGTTCTATTTTTGTCATCTTTCCCAGATTTGAATGGTGCTGCATCGTTTATATAGCCGTTTATGTATCTGAGGAAATCCATTACCGCATCTATTGCTTGCGGTAATTTAAAATTATCAAAATTTCTAATGTATTCTTCTCTTCTTTTTTCATATTCCGCTATCAGTTTATCTTCCATATCGGTATTCTCAATAATGTAATCCAAACTTCCATCAAGGTATTTTTCAACCATTGTCAAAGTTCTATGCAGTGTATTTGAAACAATATTGACAAGTTCGGTGTTGAATTTTCCCACTAATCTCTCTTCACTGAATTCCGTATCCGAACCCTCTGAAAGTTCCGAAAGAAGGAAAAATCGTAATGGATCGATACCATATTTATCAACAAGCTCAAATGGGTCAACTACCACTCCACTTCTTTTTGACATCTTTCCTCCTTTTAAAAGCCAGTATCCATGTGCATAAACGGTTGGAAGCGGAATATCAAGTGCCTCTAAAATACTGAACCAGAATAATGTGTGGAACCACAAGATATCCTTTCCGATAACATGGATATCCGCAGGCCAGTATCTATTGAACATTTCCATATCATCGGAATATCCAATTGCCGTAATGTAGTTCAATATTGCATCGAACCAAACATAACATACCTGTGAATCGTCAAAAGGAAGCCTTACACCCCAATCAAAATGAGACCTTGAAATGGATTTATCATCCATTGAATCATCTAATTTTCCCATTATTTCATTGTATCTAATTCGTGGTCTTATCAAATTCGGATCACTTTTTAATTTTTCTCTTATAATATCTTTATATTTTGATATCTTGAAAAAGTAATTTTCCTGCTCTTCCCATTTAACCTCACCGCCGCAAGTTGGACATTTACCATCCGTAAGCTGTTTTTCATTCCAAAAACTTTCGCATGGGATACAATGATAAGCTTCATATTTTCCCTTATAAATATCGCCTTTATTATATAGTTTTTGCAAGACATCTCTTACCCTTTTTTCATGATACTCATCAGTCGTTCTGATAAATTTATCATATTTTACATTAAGTAATTTCCAAAGTTCTTTAAAATAAGAAACATTTTCATCTGCAAGTTGCTGCGGAGTTATATTTTTTTCTCTTGCCGCTTCAAAGATCTTTTGCCCATGTTCATCGGAACCGGTTAGAAAAAAAGTATCAAACCCCATCGCTTTTTTATATCTTATGACAGCGTCGCTGAAAAGAGTCGTATAGGTATGTCCGACATGCAGTTTGGAATTTACATAGTAAAGTGGTGTTGTCAAATAAAATTTTGCCATATTGCTTTTACTTAATTTTTATTATAACACTTTACTAATTTTTTTTCAAATGAAATTTTGAATTATATTGTTACAATATGAAAATGTTAAACTTTTCAAAATTCTTTTGAAATTGTTGCAATATCTTTTCGCCTACGTTTCAGAGGGACATTGTTCCATATAAGGGACGTACCTTCCCGTATCAGATACGGGATAAACTCCGAAGGTGCGTCCCGACACATCTCTTATTGGTAGCGGAACATTTGTTTCTGTAATAGAATTTGCAGCTGGATTCCCTTGGTAACAGGGGACACTCTTTTTCGCTTTGCGAAAAGGGGTGCCCCACTTGCCGTCAATGCTATTGTTTTTTTGTTTTCGGAGTATTTTCTTTTAACCTTTGAAATGAATCCGGGACACACCTCAACTTTAAAAATCAGAAAGTTGAGGTAATGTCCCTCTTTTATGGCTTTTCGGAATTTAATATTGTTTTACTTATTTCCTTATTCCCTTATTTTCTTATTGCTTTGTCTATACTATTCTCGGGTGGTCTATCGTTATCTAAGGAAGAGTCCGGGACACACCAATAGAAGTGGGAAGTGAAGAAGTGAGAAGTGAAGAAGTAAAGACAAATGAAAAATGAAGAATAAAATAAAGATAGATTCTTCAATCGCTATCGCTCAATCAGAATGACAGAAAAACTCTAAATCCCAAATTTCAAATCTTAAATTTAAATTTTCTTTCCTTATTTTCTTATTTTAGACTTTCGACTTTCGACTTTTGACCTTCGACCTTTGACTTGTCTTTGACATTTTTTAAAAAAAATCAACAAAAAACTTGAAAAAAGTAAAAAAATTTTATATAATAACAAAAGGTATAATATGGAAACCATAATTATTAAAGAAGCTGAAAGAATAGTTAGAACTGTTCACTTAGAGAAAGATAAATATATGATCGGCTCGGATACTGATTGTGATATTGTTTTAGACAATATTCTTGTCGCTCCAAGGCATGCAAAACTTTCAAAGGAAAATGGAGAGTGGATATTCAGGGACCTTAACAGTGATGACGGATCATTCTTAGATAATACTAAAGTTATGGAACATAATCTTGAAGACGGTGACGAGATACAAATAGGGAATTTTGTTCTTATCTATGATTCAGGATTTATATCAGAAGAAGAAACCGAGACAAAGATCGTTTATGAACAATCAGCTAAAAACAAAACCTCTCCGAGATTATCCATACCTAAATTGCTTGGTAAAGATCGACTTGGAAAGACAGTAGAATATATTATCAATAAACAACGAATGATAATCGGAAGATCGCTTCAAGCCGATATAACAATAGAAGATATTACAATATCAAGAATGCACGCTGAAATCTCAATAAAGAATGGTAAATTTTACATCAAAGATCTCGATGCAAGAAATGGAACATTTGTAAATAAAAATAAAGTCAGTATATCTGAGATCACAAACGGTGATATTATAACATTTGGAACCTACTCTGTAAAATTCATAATCTAATGGAAAATAATTCCATCACTTTTTTAAATAATTCCGCTAAGGAATGCAACCTTTGCCCCCGAAATTGCAAAATAGATAGATTTGGCAAAAAAACCGGTATATGCGGTGTAAATACCTTACGTTATTGTGCTGCAAATCTTCATTATGGTGAAGAACCGACGATAAGTGGTAATAATGGTTCCGGAACGGTTTTTTTCTCCGGTTGTTCCCTGAAATGTTTGTTCTGTCAAAATTACCCTAATTCCCAATATTGTTACGGTAAAGATATATCTATAGATGAATTAAGCAAGATCTTTTTAAAATTACAAAAGAAAAATGCACACAATATCAACCTTGTTACGCCTACACACCTATCGTTTTTAATAATACCTGCTATAATAAATGCAAAAAAGCTCGGTTTGAATATCCCAATAGTTTACAATACATCCGGATATGAAAATTTATTCATTCTAAAAAAGATAATCAAGTATATAAATATTTTTCTCTATGATATGAAATATTCCGATAACAGACTTGCTGCAAAATACAGCGGAGTTGTCGACTATGTAGAGAACAATAGAAGATCATTCGAATTCATATTGAAAAGCAAGAAAAACAGATTCAATAAAGACGGTATAATGCAGGAAGGAATTATTGTCAGGCACTTAGTCCTTCCGAATTATATAGGTAACACATTAGAGGTTTTAAAATATTTATCACCATTTAAAGAACAAATATATATATCATTAATGTTTCAATACTTCCCGACCTATAAAGCGGGAAATTACCCGAAAATCAATAGAAAGATTACACGAGCAGAAAGGAGTAAGGTTTTAAAATATTTTAATGCGCTGAAATTCCCACAGGGTTGGGTGCAGGAGTTATAAAAAGAAGTTGATACGGGAATAAGGGAATAAGAAAAGGTGTTTTGCTACCTTTTTTTCAATGTTATTGCATCGACCGGGCAAACGCCGGTGCAAAATCCGCAACCGACACATTTTTCCTTGTCAACATCTAATTTATCATTCTCTATGAAGATTGCTTGATGACCGCCATCGTAACAGGCAATATAACATTTATTACATTGAATACATTTATCCTGATTTATCTTTGCGATCGGAGCATCTTCTTTTTTATATTCTATTTCATCGAGTCCAACAAGAAATGGAAGAGCTTTTCCTATAATCTCATTTACATTTTTGAACCTTTTCCTTAATAAATAATTGTTCAGACCATCATTTAAACTGTCAATGATCCTAAAACCATTATACATTGCAGCGGTTCCTATCTGAACAATTGAAGCACCTGCCATCATAAGTTCTATTGCATCTTTGTAATTTGAAACACCACCGACTCCTAATATCGGTATACCAACACCTTTTGCCACCTGTGAAATACTTTTTAATGTTATCGGTTTTACAGACGGACCGGTTATTCCCGCATAACTTCCATAACCATTAACCGTTGGAAGCGGTTTACCGGTTTCTATGTCAATACCGATCAATCCTAATACCGAATTAGTTACAACAACTGCATCACCGCCGCCTTTTTTTACTGCCGCGGCAATTTCGGTAATATCAGTAACCTGTGGAGTGATCTTTATTAAAACTGGAATATCCTTTGCCGCTTCCTTAACCCAACTTGTTGCGATTTCCGTTGCTTTTGCTGATTGAGCAAGCATCCTTCCGGGATCTTCGCCTATATTGCCCTGTGGACAGGAAAATGAGCATTCTATCATATCTGCACCGGATTTTATCAATGTCTTTGTAAGCAGTTGCCATTCTTTTTTATTTCTCCCCATTATACTTGGAATTATTATCTTGCTTGGAAATTTTGATTTCAATTTTTTCACTACTCTTGCAACTTCTATTAAAGGGTGTTCGGAGATCAAATCAATATTTCCAAGAGTCATCATATTTCCGCTATTGTCTTTTATGGCGTACATCATTGGATATTTCAGATCAACGGAACTTGAACCTACTGCGGTTGTTTTTAAAATTGCTCCTGCCCAACCTGCATACAGGGCTTCAACAAGCATATCCGAATCATCTGTTGATGGTGTAGCTGCTAATATAAATGGATTTTCAAATTCACAACCTAAAAAATTTATTTTTACTTTATCAAAGATCATTTTTCTCTCCTACATTTCAGCTTTTATAAGTTTAGTAACCATTTTTGCAATCTTTACCGCTTCAACAGCAGTAGCACCGCCATTAACGACATCACCGACCAGGTAAACATTGTCAATGGAGGTTTGGTAATCATCCCCAACAACCGGACCGTTATTGTCCAATACAATCCCCATTTTTTGGAAGATCTTTTTATCATATCCTTGACCTGTTGCAAGAACAACAGCACTACATTTTACCTTAAAATTGGAATCTTTTATCGGTATCGGTTTTGGACGGCCAAGCGTCACCTTTACCAATTTATTTTCAATAAATTCTACAAAAAGATCGCCTTGATTATTTCTATTTATTTGAATTGGAGAAGCAAGATAATTAAATGAAACCCCTGTATTATCCGCATTTTCAAGTTCTTCCTTTGTGGCAGGCATTTCCGCCCTACTTCTTCGATAATAGATACTCACCTTTTTTCCAACCTTAAATGCTTGTATAGCACAATCAATAGCAGCAGCACCGCCGCCAATAACAACAATGTGATGCCCAAGTTTTTTAGGACGACTTAAACGGTTCAGATGCAAAAAATCATTCACAAGAAAAACATTTTTATGACCGGTGCCTTTTATTGAAATTCCTTTTTGGTAAAGACCTGTGGCAATTATTACCGCATCGTATTCCTTTATGAGGTCTTTTAAAAAAAGATTCTTTCCAAATGCCTTATTATATTCAATTTTAAGTTCTTTTTTCAATATTCTTTCAAAATCTCGTTTTTTTGCTTCTTCCGTTATTCTTTCTTTTGGTAAGATCGTATCTATAATTCCGCCAATATGATTTTCTTTTTCAAAAATTTTTACACCGATACCGGCTCTTAATAAAAACTCTGCTGCGGCAAGCCCACCCGGACCGGCACCGACTATTGCAACCTTCCTACCGATATATTTGTTATGGATTGTAGCATATTTAAAACTGGCAGCATAATTTTGCAAAAGCGGGATATTTATCGGTTTCCCAAGTTTTCCAAGATTGCAACTTCCTCTACAAAGCTCATCCGTAGGACATATTTCCGAACAAATAGCAGAGAGTGGATTCTCTTCATAAACAAGCAGTGTAGCTCTTTTATTGTTATCCTCTGCAATTGCTTTTATAAATTCGGGAATATTTATTTTTGCAGGACATGCTTTAATACATGGTGCATCATAGCAATATAAGCACCTTTTCGCTTCATTTTTAATGTTGATTAATTCCTTTTCCGTATACTTCATAAACACTCCTATTTGATTTTTTTTAAATATAATATATAATCTAATAGAAAAATGAAAAAAAATCAAGCATAAAATGAAAATTTTAAAAATTGCTGCCAATACTTATCGAATAGAAAAAGAAAATGGAGCAACACAATGATTCTTATTATAACACACAATAACTCTGATTTTGACAGTCTTGCCTCAGTTTACTTTTTATCAAAATTGTATAAGGATAGTTTTATATTGAAACCAATATCATTTGAAGAAGAGGTGGCAAGCTACATTAAAAGTAGTTCTTTAAAATTCCCATTTATTGAGAAAATTATCCCTGATAAGATTGAACTTGTTATCTTTGCCGATTATCCAAAGAATAATGAAATATTAAAAAAATATGGTCTAACGAATAAAAAAATTGCTGTTTATGACCATCATTCATCAAATAAATACGGAAGTAATATTGCTTTACTTTATTCCATTTTCAAAAACAAAATTAAAGATCTATCATCGGAAGAAGCATTACTTGCACTACTTGGTATCTATCAGGATACGGGAGGATTGACTTATGCATCTACCAAATCAACAGATTATATGGCAAGTAGTTTTTTTCTGAAATTCAAGCCGCATATTGAAAAAATTCCATATTATTTGAAATATTTTGATCTAAATGATAAGGCATTAGAGATCATATCGGCTATCTCTAAAAATGCAACGGTTATGGGACCGTCCATCAGCAAAGTAATTATCTCAAAATATGAAGTAAAAGATTATTATAAGGGTTATTCTATTTTGTTAAATCATTTGTTAAATATAAAAAAAGTATCGGCGATCTTTGTAATATTTATTTTTAAAAAGAGAATTATTTTAACGGGCAGAAGCATAGATCCATTTTTAAATGTTAATGAAATTTTAAACAATATAAAAAAAGGAAATGGACATTCATTGGCAAGTTCTCGCATTTTTAAAGGTGGTGATGCCCATATAATTAAAAGAAAATTACAATTAGTGGTTACCGACTATGTATTTTCGCAAAAGCTTTCCCTTTTTTTAGATAAGGTAAAGTTAGATCCGGAATTTTTTGTTCAAAAACAAAAAAACATTATAGGAACTCACAGAACATTATGGGAATATTTTGACCTGATATCAAAAGGAAAAAAAACTATAATTTCTTATAAAAATAAATACATCGGGGAAAAAGTAAAAAAATTGCTTCTTCCGCAAGTATTGATAACTTCACCGATGTTGAGTTTTCATGATAGAAAGAAAAATAATATTGCCGTTTCACTAAAAAAATATATATCAAGGGCATTTCCGGAAAAAGTAAAAAATCTTATTAAATTGATCTTAGCAATTTCGGAAAAGGAAAATGTTCGAATATTTATTGTTGGCGGAATACCGAGAGAACTCATGTTAAGATATTTAAGAAATGAAGAGGGTTTTCCATTCCAGGAGATTGATTTAGTGGTTGAAGGTAAAAATGCAATAACAATTGCAAAAAGATTATATAAAAATATGAAAAATGGGAAATTGCACACTTATAAGGAATTCAAGACGGCGACTATTAAGATACCGAAAGAGGAACTCGATATGGATAAGGATCTATCCCTTGATTTTGCTACTGCAAGAAAGGAACATTATCAGTATGGGGGTGCACTACCAATTGTTAAAGATACTGATCTTGAAAATGATCTTTACAGAAGGGATTTTACAATAAACAGTATCGCAATTAGTTTAAATAAAGGAGAATTCGGAGCTATCTATGATTATTTTGGTGGGCAAAATGATCTAAAAAACAAACGATTAAGAATACTTCATCAAAAATCATTTTTTGATGACCCAACAAGGGTATTGCGACTGATAAGATTTAAAAATAATCTCGATTTCATGATAGAGAAGAAAACAGAAAAAATTCTTCAATTTTCTCTTAATTTTGGGATCACGGAAGCAATAAAGGGTTTACGTTTAACACGGGAATTAAAACTAATATTTGAAAGTCAAAGACCGATAAACGGCATTGAAACACTTGAAAAATATGATCTAATATATGAAATGTTCGGTATTGATAAACTCAATATTGATGAGATAAAAAATTTAAATAATGGAATAAATTGGTTTATCCGTCTCTATCCCGGTACTGAGATAAAAAAATATCTTATCTTTTTCGGATATTTTTTAAGGTTATCAAAAAAAATAGGGATAGATGAAACATTTGCTTTTAATAAAAAGGAACACAAAATAATAGATGAGATCTGTCATCTAAAAAAAACGCAATTAACGGGAAACTCAAGATTTTCTACATTTGATAAACATTTTAATTGGTTATCAATAGAGGCAAAAATATTTCAAATTACACAATTTGAGGGTAGGACAAAAGAAAAATATATTCAGTATCTTCTCAAACTAATAAAATATAGACCTCGATTAAATGGTAGCGAAGTAAAAGAACGCGGTTATAAAAATGAAGAGATCGGCATCTTCCTCACCAAAGAACGTCACCGTTGGCTGGATATGTAAAAAAATAATAATATGATGAACATCAAATTTATTTTAGTGAAAGTTTTTTACTGTTTTTTCTAATATAAAATAAAAAAATTGCTGCTGAAAAAATTAAAAATACCAACAATAAAGGATTATTTTTAAAAATAAAATAATCAGAAATAATAATATTATTTATTTCTGTGTTGGCTATTAAATTAAGAATAATATGAAATCCAATGGGATAGAATATATTTTGGGTTTTTAAGTATATATAACAGAAAAAAATTGACATTATAAAGAGAGGAACTGATGCTTGTATGTTAAGGTGAAGTATAGTAAATATAATAGAATTAAAAATAATTGCCAGCCACTTCTTTTCAATTTTTTTTAAAAAATAATTTAACATCATTCCACGAAATATAATTTCTTCGCAAATGGGGGCAATAATTACCGTGGTAATAAATAAATCAAGCTTGCTGTCAAAAAAATTAGTAATTGATTGAAATCCAAATGAAGGAAGATATTTCGCTATATAAAACAAATAATTTATTGTAAGTATATAAAAAAACGAAAATAAAAAAATAAATATATGTATAGAAATCCCTATTTTAATTTTATTGTTTTTGGGGAAATATTTTTTTATATTACTTCGATTTTTATAATATATGATGATAACAGGAATTATACTAAGTGTTGTAGGAATTGGGAATTTTAATGTTTTTAATAAATTGTAAAATAATATTTGAAGGAAGCAAGAAATAAAAATAATATGCCATATCCTTTTTTGTTGTTCTTCAATAATAGTTTTTTTATATTTTTCTAAATTCATTTTTTATAATGTAATGCATCCTTAATATTAAACAAAAAAGTCAATTTTTTGCTTTGCATTTTCATTGTTTTGGTTTTAGCATATTTTACACTCTTTTTCAAATTTACTCTCCATAAAAATTTATAATAATATTTAAAACATTATATATTCTTTTCGTATTAAATAATTTGTTCTTTTCTTTTAAAAATTTTTAAAACAAAAATAAATAATAAAATCTGAGATGTTATTAATAATAGCATGCTTATTAAAAACAATGGTTTCAACAAAAAATTAGGATCAATCAAAAACTTTTGAGAAATCGGTATAGCAATAAATTCACTATGAATATTTAATAAACTATGTGTAATAATAGAATAAGTTATATTTTCAGTAATAATATAGACAACTCCAAGTATTATTGCCCACAATAAATGAAAGAAAAAATTATCATAATGACACTCATGTAAATAAACAAAAATTATTGAACTTATTAAAATAGCAATATATTTATTTGTATTTTTTTCAAAAAATTTTTGTAGTAACCCCCTAAATAATATCTCCTCATATAATGGTGCAAAAATGGTTGTCATAATTATAATGTTAATGCTGTTAATATTGATCCAAAGGTCACTATTTTTTATGTTATACAAAAAAAGAATAATTATAGAAATAATAAAGAAAAAAACATATAAATAATAAAATTTTATTTCTTTTATATTATTTCTTTTAAATAAAAATAACCCTTTAATTTTTATCCTAAACAAAAATAGAGCGAAAAAAAATACTATCAACGCTATAATTTGATAAAAAAATATGGTATTGAGGGGCAAATGCCCCCCAACCCACGGAATTGAGATTAATTTATATAATCCCTTTCCGATAAAAAATAAAATAACAGCAAATAAAAATAATTTTATATCTTTTATTTTCTTATTTTTTATTGTATTTGACATTCCATACATTTTTTACATGCCGTTGTTGCATCACATTTTTTTATTTCATTATCTCTTGTTCCCACATCTTCTGGCGTTCTAAAACTGTTATAAAATGTACGCCAAGCAGCAATATAACACTCTGTACAGGTTGGACAATATACAGTTATACACAGTTGTTTTAGATATGGCTCAATAATATAGTCGTATGATAGTTTTACTACAAGTGCTCCGATGAACCAGCTAATCGGATCCATACCAGATATCTGACAAAAATTGAACATAATCGGATCTACCCCAATTAATTCAAGATCAGGATTATTTATGTAAAATTTTATTATTTCAAAATATTGATAAACTTTAACTCCAGTTAAATATTCATCTTCTGGAATCCACTTAAAAATTTTTTCATTAATATCATTTTCAATTTTTTTCAATGCACCGTTATAATTTTTAACCTCCAACATGTTAATTAAGGCATAAACTTTATTTAAAAAAGCTTTTTTATGATTATCAGAATCAAATTGTATGTAATCCTCATTAATACCGTTAGCAATTGTAATTGCAAAATCTTCAATTCCAGGATTTAACACCACTAAATTTTCCAATTCTTCTTCAGGAAATTCACTTACTTCTAATATTCTAAAAGTATAATTCCCACAAAAATCTGGATTTAATCCGACATTTTCAGAATTTAATAATTTTATATTGTTATTATTTGGGGTCGTCTGCATGTCAGTGGTCTTTGAACACCCCACATAGACTAAACCAATGATAGCAATCAAAACTATCGCAATTATTGAAATATTTTTTTTGTTTTTAAGCATTACTGCCTCCTATAATTTTTAAGTATCTTGGCTTATTTTTTAAAGTGCAAACACCAATACTGCACTCTTACTTTATCTCTATCTGAAAATAAAAACAATGACCATTGGACATTATGCCTTAGTAATTTCACACAAGACATTTGCAAATAACAATCCTTTAAATGATTGTTTGTTAACCTGTCAGAAAACTAATTTTCGGTTTTTTCTCTATAATCAAACCATAACCATAACATTTTAAAAGAACAGTATCATTTCCCCCATACAATTTTGTGGGGGACCAACAGAATAAATTTAGTTTTCCTGATGGAAATGGTTTTTATATAAAGAGCAATCGAACATAATATTTTTAGATTATACTTTCTGTTTAGAGCGAATATAACAAGAATTATAACGAATGGGGGGGGGTAATAATAGATTTAATTTGAAGTAATTGCGGATAATTAAGTTGATTTTGTTTTTTCATTCTCATTATCAAAATTTATGCTATTATATCATTTAAAATTTTAAAGTCAAGTACTTTTTTTATTTTTTTTTTGGTACTTCTTCTGTTTGACGCTGATGCAATTGTTTTTTTGTTTTCGGAATTTAGCATTTGTCTTTGTCTTCACTAACCTCCAACCTCCAACATCTAACCTCTATATCTCCTATCGTCCCTTGCTCAGTTTTCCATTATCATTAATTATTAGGGTTGTGTTTGGAAAATCGATTTTTATTAATTCTTTGATCAATTTAATTGAGTGCTTATCTTTATCATAGATCGGAATGCCCCTATCTATCAAGATAACGGGAATTATTTGTCCGCTTATAAAATCTCCAGCCATATCGAGTTCAACATCAAGAATAAGTGAATGATTATTAGGCTCACCAAGATAAAAACGACCGTAAGTACAAAAATTACCAAGTGAATATGCTATCAATTTTTGTTTATATATCTCCATTGCTCTTGGAACATGGGGACCATGCCCGATAACAAGATCTGCACCGTGATCAATTGCAGTATGTGCAAATTTTATCACATTACCTCTATTGGAACTTCCGTAATATTCGTCTTTATTTTCGGTATGTAAAGAGGCTTTTCCTTCACCGCCGCCATGAAAAGTAACAATAAGAATATCTACCTTTTTTTCTGAACTTTTAACCAATTTTTTTACTTTCCTAATGTTCTTATAATTATTAAAATAATCTGTCCAATAAAATCCAAGGATACCGATTTTGATATTTTTTTTATTGAGTATTACGAGCTGGTTTTTTATACCGACGGATTTTATTCCTGCTTTTTTTAAATTATTGATCGTCTGCATCAACCCAATTTCCCCAAAGTCAAAGGAATGATTGTTTGCAACATTAAGAATGTCAAAGCCGGCTTTCTTTAAATATGCAATATACGAAATCGGCATTTTAAAAGCAAAATAATTTTTTTTGTCCGTATCCTTAGTGGATTTATCAAAATTTGTAAATGTACCCTCTAAATTTCCCATTAGAATGGCTGCATTTCTTAAATGCTCCTGAACTTCCGTAAATAAATTGATGCCATCCTCAGGTGGAAGTACCGGTTTGGGATAGAGTGTCCCCATCATGATGTCACCGACCGCTTTTATTGTAACCAGGGTGGTCTCTTCTCCCGATAGTATTGCAATTGAAAGAATCATAAAAAATATAAGAAAATAAATTTTAAGCCCTGTCACTCCTGAATTTCTGATTTAACACCGCCCTGTGATACATAAATAAGTGTTGTCAATGTTTTTTTTAGGTGCATAGTAGTGAAGAAGGGTTGGATTCGGACAAGAAAGTGTATAATTACTGCCGGTATGAGTATAATTATAGGAAACAAAACTCACCGGACAGGAAGCAAATTTTGCTTTCTTTTTTGTGTATGCCATGCTTGGAATTGCAATTGCCGCTAAGATACCGATGATCGCTACTACTACCATAAGTTCAATAAGTGTCAAACCTCTCTTTTTCATTTTAGAAACCTATAAATATTAATATACAATATTTTTTTTTCTTTGTCAAATTTTTTGCAAAATCAAGATTTTTTGTTATAATAAGAAAAGATAAAATATGAAAACTAAAAAATATACATTTAAGGTTACCGTTTATGATCTGCTTATCATAGGATTGATGGCGGCAACAGCAACCGCATTGAAGCCGATACTTGCAGGTATTGTTCATACATTGAAAGCATCATTAAATATGCCGGGCGGAACATTGGTCGGTGGAATCTATATGCTTCCAATAGTCATTGGAAAAACATTGTCAAGATATAATTTTACAGGTTTTTTCATTGGACTTGTGCAAGCACTACTGATGATCGTAATGGGCGCTTATGGTACAAACGGTCCCCTTTCTTTAATATCATTTTCACTTCCCGGACTTGTTATTGATCTTATATATTTTCTCATTAAAAATAACAAATTACAGGTAATTCTGTCCACTGCACTTGGAAATCTTACAGGTCTTTTTATTGTTTTGGTCGTTCTTTCAAAACTTCCCTTTAATATAATTAGCTTTTATATGTTTATCGCTCTTTTAACGGGTGTAATTATCGGTTATTTTAATTTTGCAATCGTTAAGGCATTTAAAAGTGTAATTGAACAGTTACATCTTAATATATGAAACTTGAGATAAAAGATCTCTTTATTGAATCGGTTGACGGTAATAAGATAGTTAATGATTTTTCATTTATTCAGGAAGATGAAATAATTATCGGTTTAATAGGAAAAGGCGGATGCGGCAAAACCACACTTGCTTATGCAATATCGGGGATCATACCCAAATTTCTTAATTATTATAAAAAGGGAGAAATTTTTATTGACAATATCAATATTGATACAATTGAAAAGAGTGAGATCGGCAAATATGTCGGCATAGTTTTTCAAAATCCCGATTATCAAATATTTTTTAATAATGTGGAAAGTGAGGTCGGTTTTCCCGTTAATTTCTCTAAGGGACAAACGGAAAAGATCATGGAACTTCTTGGTATTGAGGATTTGAAAAATAAAAAAACAGATTATCTTTCGTATGGAGAAAAAAAACTTGTTATACTTGCTTCTAATCTTAGTTTAGATCCAAAAATAATTGTGTTGGATGAGGTATTTTCATCCCTTGATAAATACTACAAAAAAAAGATCATAAATTTTTTAAAGCAGCTAAAAAAACAGGGAAAGATCATCATTATAATTGAAAATGAAATAGATAAAATACCTTACTTTGATAGAATTACAGAGTTGCTATAACTATGTTTTTGATACCGATAGGAAGCGATAGAAGGTTTAGAAAATTTCCTATAATTACCCTAATACTGATTATTATTTTTGTTACGATTTTTATCTTGACAGATAAAAAAATTAAAGATACAAAAAAGGAAATATTACTCATCGAACAAAAAATGCAGCACCTTTTGATAGAAAAATTTCAGTATGGAACGGAACTTCAAAAAATAAATTGTAGAAAAATGAAATATGTTTATGACCTTTCATTAATGAAAATATTTTCGGGGACTTATAGGTTTGAAAGTGAAATATCACAGCAAGAATACCTTTGCCTTTACACCCGTTATGAGATGCTGAAAAAGAAAGACCCACTTTTAGTATATGGTTTTGATCCCAAAAATCCATCAATAGTTACTGCGTTTTCCAGTATTTTTATTCATAATGGTGTTCTTCATCTTCTATTTAATTTATGGTTCTTATTTCTTTTTGGTGCATTGATAGAAGATTTCCTTGGTAAATATTATTATCCTATATTTCTGTTTTTTGTATCGGTAGCCACCAATTATTTCCATTGTTTATTTGGTAATGCTCTTATCCTCGGTAGTTCAGGACTGATCGCCGGACTTATGGCTGCTTTTTTGATCTTGTTTTTTAAGGCAAATATCCAATATTTTTTTACGCTCTTTGGATTTTGGAATAGGACATTTTTTCTTAAAGCATACTATGCTTTCCCGCTTTGGTTTGCAATGGAATTTTTTAAATCTTACATATATAAAAACAGTGAGATACCGATATCGGGACAATTTGGGGGATTTTTAAGTGGTTTTCTCTTAATTGTCATTATAAGGTTTACTCCTCTTTATACGATTTTTAAGGATAGATATTTTGCAAGTTCAACGAAAGTAAATCCCAAAAGTTATATTGACGATATTGATGAGCTTATCTCAAAAGGCAAATTAAAAGAAGCGTTGAATCTCACAAGTAAAGCATTGGTTATTGCTCCTGAATATATACCATTGTTCAAAGAAAAGATAACGATCTATAAACTTATGGATGATATGGATTCACTTTTCTTAATATATAAACCTTACTTTAAATTACTTATTAAAAAAGGTGTCAATTTTTCGGCAGAATTCTTAGAAGCATACAGCAGATTTAAGTTCAAGATCATTGATAAGGGCGATTACCCGATAGTTCTTTCAAATCTTATAAATGATGACAGATATAAAAAAGTAGAAAAATTTTCACATCTTTTAAAGAAACGGATATCCGATAAAAATTCAAAAATATATTCTGAGATCTTAATAAATGAAATACTTGCTCTCATTAACTTAAAGAAATATGATCAGGCATTGATAAGATTAAATGAGGGTTTTTTACTAAATGAAAAAAACAGATCGGAAATAGTAAAATATAAGGAATTACGAATAGATCTTTTTTCAAAAAAATTTGATGAACTTTCCTTTAATCTTGTTTTAAGATTAATAAAGCTTGATGATTTTAGATTAAAGAAAATGGAAAAGGAATTTTTAACATTTTTTGAAAAGCTTTCCGGAATAAAGAACATAAAATTTACCTTTGGACAATTTTTATATTATGCAAAACTTTTAACAGAAAAACATAATTATACAAAAGCATTTCGTATATATACATCAGTAATTAAAATTTATAAGGATCATTCCTTGAAATATGTTGTTTACTATCGGATGGCTCACCTTTTTTTAATACGGAAAAATAAAAAAAGAGCAATCAAATACTATAAAAAAGCCTTATTTTACTGTAACAACAAGAAACGGCTGCTCCTCATTAGCAAAGAACTTCATGAATTCATGGGGGACGGTGGTTAGTTTGATTAGTTTCCTCGTATATTATTATATACCTCTTTTAGCCATATTTCTTTTATCATTGGGAAATATTAATTTAACAGTTTTTAATTTTTTTTTTGTTTTTTTTTGCTAAAAGCCTAATTCTTGATATACAGGCACATTAAAATTTAGTAAGTTAATGTAAGCTAACCACCGTCCCCATTTTTACTTCAATTTCTCAAGCAGTAACTTGACCTTTTCGTTTAAACTGCTGTTCGGATAGGTTTTGGGAAATGATTTTAATAATTCTTTTGCATTACCTACTTTATTTGTTTTGATAAGACAGGCAATAATCTTAAACATTGCTTCATCATCATTATCATAATTTTTTGCATTCATATATCTATAATTATTAAGTACTTTTTTAAAATAGTCAATTGCCTTTTGATAATTTCCATTACTATACTCAAGTTGTCCTAAAATATAATGTGCATCTTCATATTGCTGTGAGTTCGGTACAATAGATGTTTTTTCAAAGTAAGTTTTTGCATCTTTAATATTTTTCTTTTTTAAAAATTCATTTCCACAAGAAAAATAAAGATCATTGAGTTTTTTCTTATTTTTTAATTTTTTTATGATACTTTTTTCACTTTTAATTTCATTTTCAACAAGAGCAATTGCTTTAATGTAGTTCTTTTCTTTTTTATACTTATTGTAAAGTTCATCAAAAGAAGGTAGCTCCGGGGCTTCTTTCTTTGGTGAAACCTTTTTCTCCGGCGTTGTGATCTCCTTTGGTTTTGGTTTTGGTTTTGGTTTTGGGCTTTCCGCTTTAATTTTTGGAAATTCATCTACTATGCTCTTCTCTATTTCCTGTCTTATAGAATATTCACTTCTATATTTATCTTTTTTAATAAGATAAAAATCAACACGTCGGTTGAGTTTTCTACCTACAACACTTTTATTAGAAGCGAGCGGCATCTTAAATGAGAATGAAAATATAGAAATATTTTTTACTCTGCTTGTATTTTTTAATCGCCTTCCTATATAAGATTTGACTGATTCCGCTCTACTTTTTGCAAGATAATAATTATTTTTAAGCGAACCCCTGTTGTCTGTATGTCCCTCAATGAAAATATAGTAATCAGGATGCTTATTTACAATTTCTGCGATCCTATCCAATGTTTTATAAGATATAGATAATATATTTGCCGAACCTGTCCTGAATTGAATGCTTTTGCCTTTTAATTGTATACCTTCTTCTCTCTTGATCAACTTAACCTCTTCCTCTATAACTTCCTCCTTCTCTTGTGGAAATACCGGTCTTGGAACGGCAAAAGAAAATCTGTATTTCGGACGGATTATTAAATGGTCAAATTTATAAAATATTTTCCTTCGGGGTAAAATTGATGGTACTGCACTCTTTTTAATGTAGAAACGATTGCCTGCAAGTCCGTATTTTTTTGCTATCGGAAGCAGGGTATCTTTATACCCGAATCCGACATTGATCGCTATTCCCCTATTTTCCTTCAGGGCTTTAAGGACAGTTTGAATATTTGCAAGACCAATATTGATAGTTATATTTTTTTGAATAAAGCGTAAACCCATACCAATACCTCTGGATGAGTATTCTAAAAAAACGCAGCCCTCCTTGTAATCGGTAAATTTTAACCGATATTCACCTCCAAAGAAAAAACCGCTGTTTTTCATTTTCCCAACACCAATAAAATCACGACCGCCAATGCCAAATGAAAGGAGAAAATTTTTATTTTTCTTAAATATCAAATATTTTGAAAAAACTATAAAAAATGAATTATTTGAGATATTTTTGGAATCATTTCCTGTGGGACTAATATTACTCACACCTGTAATATTTCTCAAACCAAAAGCAATGGAGGGCAAATATTTAAGCTTGGGATTAGCAAGTAATTTTTCTTGAGAATATCTTTCAACCGGATCATCAAAAACCCTGATCTTAAACTGCCCTGCACCATATTGACCACTTCCTTGAACCAAAGTGTACTGAATCCAGGTGAATTCCATTTTAAGTTTATTTTTAGGAATATGGTAACAAAAACTAATAGAGGCATCCTCCTCAAACCAATCGGTATTAAATTTATATCCATAAGGTGTTGTTGCCATAAGTTGTGACATATTGAATGAATATTGGAAGTTATCAAGTAGTCGTGTTGTCGGTACATACATAAGATCATTTGGATAATTAAGGTATGTCCCATACATTATTAAAAATTCAAATAAGAGAAGAGAAAGCACAAACTTCTTCATTTTTTTGTTTTATTTGCAAGTTTTGTGCCGAAAGAAAAAATGTAGGGGTAAACCTGTATGTCTACCCGTTGATAGGAAAACAATGTTAATCTCCGTCCCAAACAAAAGAGGGACATTACCGAATACAATTGACAATGGACAATGGACAATTGACAATGAAAAAAAGACAAATACAAACTCAGAAAACAGGCGGGACGTACCTTGGATGTTTAGGTGCGTCCCAAGAAAGTTGAGGTGTGTCCCGGATTCTTCCTTAGATAACGA
>JAUXGM010000149.1 GCA_030622125.1 bacterium
ATGAATTCAATATATTATTTGTTGCCATACTGATTTCAATATTATTTTTTCCTCTTTTAATATCTATCTTATAGATATTTTTAATTACTGTAAAAATATCATCAATATTTTTTGAGCATTTAAGTAAAAGCGTATTATTCTTATAAACAATGGATTCTACATTCGCCTTCATTGCCGCTAATTTTATCCATTGGTAATCAAAAAGCTCTATTACTTGCTCCGGAATATCTCCGTATCTTCTAATAAATCTTTCCTTTATCACTTGCAGTTTATCAAAAGAATTGCTGTTGATAATATCAAGATAGAATCGCTGTCTCTCTATTTCTAACGGAACTATTTTTTTGGGGATATAGGGAAAAATTCCGATATCAATAAAAGTATCTTTTAAAATAACACCGTCATCTTTTATCTTTTCTATGACGCTTTCAAGTATCTTAAGATACATCCCGAGTCCTATATTGGAAATATTTCCCGATTGTTGTGTTCCAAAAAGATTTCCAATACCCCTTATTTCAAGATCTTTAACCGCAAGACGGTACCCGGAACCAAGCTCCTGAAATTCTTTAATTGCAGAAAGCCGTTTAACTGAATTCGGATTCATTTTTTCAAAAGAACTGATGAAGATATAAGCATACGCCTGTCTATATGACCTTCCAACCCTACCCCTTAATTGATAAAGCTGTGAAAGCCCGAAATTTTCACCGTTATTTATTATTATTGTATTAACATTCGGAAGATCAATGCCGATCTCGATTATTGTCGTGGAAATGAGAAGATCATAATAATTCTGTTGAAATAATTTCATTTTTCCCTCTATTTCTTTTGCGGGCACCTGTCCGTGAAGTATCGCGACCCGCAATTCAGGAACAAGTTTTAATATCATCTCCTTTATCTTTTCAAGATCTTTTATATTGTTATGAACAAAAAATATCTGTCCTCCCCTTTTGATCTCTTCCAATATGGCAGATTTTAAAACATCTTTATTGAAAATACTTACGATTGTTTTTATTCCCATTCGTCCTGGTGGAGGTGTTTCTATTATTGACATCGGTCTAATTTTTGATAGTGACATATACAAGGTTCTTGGAATTGGCGTAGCACTCATTGTTAAGGTATCAACATTTCTTTTGACCAAACGAATCTTTTCCTTTGCTTTTACACCGAATCGCTGCTCTTCATCAACGATCAAAAGCCCAAGATCATTAAATTCTACATCATCGGAAAGAATTCTGTGTGTTCCAATTACGATATTAATATCTCCATGTTTGATCCTTTTAATGATATCCTGTCTATTTTTGGGAGAAACGATCCTGGAAAGCATTGAAATAGATAGTCCATAGCGTTCAAACCTAAATTTGAATGTAATAAAATGCTGTTCACATAAAATAGTAGTAGGTGCTAAAACTGCAACCTGCTTACCATCAAAAACTGCTTTAAAAGCAGATCTCATCGCAACCTCTGTTTTGCCGAAACCGACATCACCAACAAGGAGACGGTCCATTGGTTTTTCCAATTCCATATCCTGTTCTATCTCTTTGATGACCTTTTCCTGATCAATTGTTTCCTCATAAAGAAAATCATTTTCAAAGGATTTGTGAAGTTCATTATTTTTTGAAAAAGCATACCCTTTGGATATCTCTCTTTCAGCATAAAGATTGATAATTGAAAGTAACATTTTTTCCAAACTTTTTGCTGCTCTTGACTTTTTTGTTATCCATTTTTGAGATCTTAAGGAATCAAGAACCGGTTTATAAGTGCCGGCTGATATGTATTTGTGTACTTTGTGTAATCTGTCAATGGGTAGGTAAAGCCTTTCATTATTCTTATATTGAACTGTAAAAAAATCTCCGTGAAATTGAGCGATTTTTTTATTTTCTATTCCAAGAAACCTGCCGATACCGTAATCTTCATGAACAATAAAATCACCGATGGTTATACTTTTTAATTCATCATCTATCTCTTTTCTAAATCGATTTTCTTTTCTGTGAAGTCTTTTTTTATTCCCAATCAAATCCCTTTCGGATACAAATACCAATCCATCGGTTTCATAAATGAAACCTTCATCTATATTTCCTTCTATAAAAAAAATGTGTGCTTTTTTCTTTATATTTTCAGTTACTTTAAGGACAATATCTTGAAGAACCCTTATACGGTTTGGATTTTCTATGAAAAACAAAATTGTATATTCTTTGTTTATCCATGTCTCCATATTTTGTGAGAAAAGCTCTACATTATTCGAAAAATTGATAAGACGATAGGTGTTTATTATCATTTCATAATTCTGCATATCTATTAGAGAGTAGATCTTTAAGAAATTTCTTTTTTTTGCGAAAAGTTCGAATTTTTCTATTGGTTTATTTCTCTTTTCAAGTAAATTCTCGTTCATTAAGAATCTCAATCTTTCCACAGTATTCTCTATATTATTTATGATCATATTATCGGTTTTTTTATATATTGACATAAAATTTTTTGTTTTTTGAACATCTGAATTTTCCGGAAAAATAACATAGTTGGAAATAGACTTTATCCGCATCTGTTGAGATTGATCAAAAAAATAAATACTTTCAACCTCTTCATCGAACAATTCAATTCTTATGGGATAATCCTCGCCATAAGGAAAGAAATCAATAACATCCCCGCGAATGCTGAACTCACCCATATCCCAAACATTATCCCTTCTGATATAATTATTATTTTCCAGATATGAAAAAAACATTTCAAGGTTTAGTTTGTTTTCTTTTTTTATGATAAATTCCTTGATTTGGTTCCTTGGCGGGATCATTGTAAAATTATATTCAAACGGCATAATAATAAACTTATGTCTATCAAGGTTATATAATTTAAAAAGAGAACTTACCAATATGTTGCCGTTCGGATCGCTTTCTACGAAGAAAACATCATCGTCATTAAATAGACAATTTAAGTAATTGTAACATTTTTCTGCATTTATTGGCGAATATGAAAAGAAAAAGGTATTTAATTTAGTGGTCTTGAATGACAAATAACTGTAAACGATATTTAAAAAAGAAGAGTTGGATGAAATTTTGTGTCCACCGACGGCTTTTTTTAAAAAAAATTTCAAAAACGCTTGATAACTTTTCTTTTTTTCTATAATTTTTTTAAACATCCGTATCTGCTTATCAACCTATTTTTCTTATATCAACAATATAGATTACATTTGAATCCTCATATTTTTTCAACATTGGATTATATAGGATATTGTATTTTTCATTTACATCTAATTCATTAGCATAAGTCCCATTATAGGGAGAAATCCCATAAACTTTCGTGTTTCCCTTTTCCAATTCTAAAAAAAGTGATCTACCATCCTTTCCATATCGCCTAATTCCTTTTACTATAACATTTGTATCCAAATAGGTCGGTGCTTGTATTTGCTTTCCATAAGGTCCACAAAGTTTAACAAGTTTTTTTTCCGCTTCACCGATCTTATTTATTTCTAATATATCATCATAAAAGAGTTTTTTGGGTTCAAATTTTGAATCAAAATGTTTAAACCATGCCTCAAATTTTTCTATGAATTGGGGTATTTTAAAGTTGTCTATCGTGAATCCGACCGCCTTGCCATGCCCGCCGAAAGTTCTAAAAAGATCGCCATTACTCTTAAAAAATTCTAAAATATTACCGTTTAAAAATCTGGATGAACCCGAAAGAGGATTATCCTGAATTAAAATAACCGTTGGAGCATCAATATTCTTTGTTAGTTCGGATGCTATTGCACCTTTCTTACCGGTAAATTTTTTATCTATAAGCATAACGCGTATCTTTCCATTCGGATTTAGGTTTCTTCCTACCTTTAATGCTTCTTTTGTTGAAGACCCCGTATATACTTTTCGTTTGAAGATATTTAATTTTTTAGTTTTATAAAATTTGTCGATTTCTTCATAATCTCCCGCCCTGTATTTTGAATTTAAAACAGGTATCAGTTTATCATAATTGTAATAGGAATTTATCAAAAGACCACTATACTTTGAATCTCCTAATATTTCTGAAAATTCAAGGTATATATCTATTTTTCTCATAAATAGGTAATTTATGCCGTCTATCTTCATTCTATCGGAAAATATTGTAATGTAGTAAATTAAAAGGGATTCATCTCTGGAAAAGGTTCTTAGATTATTCTCCTTTTTTAGAAGTTCTAAAAATAATCTGTAAAGTGCTCTTGTATCATTTTTCGCACGGTGGAATTTCCCATGATAGAGATTTAGAGAATTAACGATACTTCCAAGGGCATAGGAAGGTAGTCCTTTATAAAACCGTTTTGTCATAGTAAGGGTATCTATTACATCATTCTGTGGTAGGGAAAGATCAAATCTTTGTAGATAATTTTTTATAAAGGAAAGATCAAAATTCGCATTATGAGCAACCAATGTACTACTGCCTATAAATTTAAGAAAATGCTTGATAACTTTTTGGGCATCTTTTCCGTTTTTATCAATTATATTGTTGTCTATTCCGGTAATCTCTTTTATTTTGCTGCTAATTTTCTTATCGGTTTTCAAAAATGTCTCGAACCGTTCTGTGATCTCGCCGCCTTTGACCTTCAATGCAGAAATTTCAAGAATGTCATCTATCCCGGGGTTAAGTCCGGTTGTTTCAATATCTAAAATTATATAGGTCTTATCAAGATCCTTATATTGTAGCCGTTTAACCTCTCTTTGCAAAAGATAAACGAGGCCGGCGGCGGATGGATAACCACCACTTTTAAAATTTGGATAATAATAAACAACATTCGGAATTGCATAAAAATCCTGCATATGATGGTCCACAACCAATGCCTTAACACCATTTTCTGCAAGATAATTTAAACCATCGGAGGAATTCTGTCCCATATCAAGAAAGATAACATTTTTATAGCCATCAGCTATAACCTTTTTCGCATCTTTAACTTCAAAAAGCGGAATATTTTTCCAGAATTCCTTATAAAATATATTGTGGCTTTTAAAGCCCTCTTCATTAATAAGAGAAAGTATCTTCATAGCACCATAGCCATCAAGATCACAGTCATACAACACCAATGTTTTTTCATCTTTTTTAAAAGC
>JAUXGM010000142.1 GCA_030622125.1 bacterium
TAAAGAAAAAAAGTTTACTGAAATTTACAAGTAAAGTTCTTCCCTTTAATAATCTTTTATAATGTTTTTCCCTAACATTAAAATGAAGCAAATTATTAACTCCCATTTTTTAACTTAATCAATTGTAGCATAATTTTAAGACAATGTCAATAGATTTTGCCAAATATACTGATTTTTACAAAAAATACTTGATTTTACGGGCTAAAAATGGTATAATACATAAATTGAGGAGTGCTATGTGAAGCTTTCTGTAAATATCGATCATATTGCAACAATAAGGGAACAGAGAAAAGAAGGTTCTCCTTCGCCGATATTCGGTGCACTTTTAGCGGAAAAAGCAGGGGCGAATGGTATAACGGCACATCTCAGAGAGGATAGAAGACATACAAATGACGAAGATATTTATTTATTAAAAAAAATGGTAAAAAGATTAAATTTGGAAATGGCTTTAACAAAAGAAATAAAAAAAATCGCTCTTGATGTTGTTCCCGCACAGGTTACGCTTGTTCCGGAAAAGAGACAAGAACTAACAACCGAGTGCGGTCTTGCTGTTTTTGGGAATGAGGAACTCTATAAGGAATCCATTGAAGAATTCCATAAAAAAGGAATAGAAGTAAGTCTATTTATTGAACCTGAAAAAAATGAGATAGATGCCGCAAAAAAAATTAATGCGGATATTATTGAATTTCATACCGGAACATACGCGAATGCTTTTTTGAAGGATGATAAAAAAGCGATAAAAATTGAGATTACTAAATTAAATGAAATGATAACTTATGCAAATCAAAAGGGATTAAGAGTGCATATAGGACACGGTTTAGACCTTAATAATATTGTTCCGTTTATGGGCAATAACTTAATAGAAGAGGCAAGTATCGGCCATTCTATCATAGCCGATACCATATACGAGGGCATTGAAACAGCGGTAAATAAAATGAGGAAAAAAATATTATGAATGTATTAGTAACAGGTGGAGCAGGATTTATCGGATCACATTTAGTTGATCGATTGATCAAGGAAAATAAAAATGTTATTATTGTAGATAATCTTTCAACGGGACTAAAGGAAAATGTGAATCCAAGTGCGATCTTTTATAAAATGGATATTAGATCACTGAATTTAAAGAAGATTTTTCAGAATCATGAAATTGATACGGTTTACCATCTCGCCGCCCAAATAGACATTAGAAAATCACTAAGTGAGATAGAATATGAAATAGATGTTAATATCAAAGGAAGCGTCAATCTTCTTGTGAATGCTGCAAAATACGGCATAAAAGAAATATATTTTACATCCTCCGGCGGGGGTGTTTACGGTGAGCAGGAAACCTATCCTACAACCGAAGAAAACAGTGTAAATCCTGAGTCTCCGTATGGTATAGATAAATTAGCTATTGAAAAGTATATTTTATGTTTTCAGAAACTCTATGGTTTTAAGGCATCGATCCTGAGACTTTCCAATGTATATGGACCGAGGCAAAATCCGCAAAGTGAAGCTGGAGTTATTGCAATCTTTACAAATAGAATGCTAAAAGATAAAAAGATAATGATCTATGGTAGTGGAGAACAAATGAGGGATTTTGTTTATATTGATGATGTCATTAATGTAATATTTACTATTCGGGAGGAAAACCTTGACGGTATTTTTAATATATCTACCGGAAAAACAACGACGGTAAATAATGTATTTGAGATGCTTAAAAAGGAATTTATTTATAAAAGAACTCCTATTTATCTTGAAAAACGTCCGGGCGAACTTATGAAAAGTCAACTTTCATATAAAAAAATTGCCGGTATTACCGGTTGGAAGCCCAAATTTAGCATCGAAAAGGGATTAAAGGCAACGGCAAAATGGTTTAAAAATAATCGCAAATGAATTTAATAGTTCAAAAATACGGCGGCTCAATTTTAACCGATATAAATAGCATTACTGCTGTCGGGGATAATATAATAGAAACCATTAAAAGAGGAAATTCTCTTATAGCTGTTGTATCTGCTCTTAAAAGTGAAACGGATAAACTGATTGATTATGCAAATAAGATCAGTAAAAATCCCGATCCGAGAGAAATGGATATGTTGATATCAACAGGTGAACAAAAAACCGGTGCCTTACTTTCACTTTATTTACAGGGAAAGGGGATACCTTCAATTTCTTTTACGGGACATCAGATTGGCATAATAACCGATTCTGAATTTGGTAATGCAAGTATTCTTAAAATAAATGCAGAGAAATTAGAGTCGCAATTAGATATTGGAAAGGTAATCATTGTTGCCGGTTTTCAAGGCGTAAACCAATTGGAGGATATAACAACCCTGGGACGCGGAGGCAGTGATCTGACCGCCGTTGCCATAGCGGCATTACTAAAAGCTGAAGATGTGGAATTTTATAAGGACACGGGTTCTATCTTTACGGTTGATCCCAATTTCTCGAATGGAAAGAGGATAAAGAATATAGATTATAGTTCGCTTTTAGAACTTTCAAAAGGAGGTACCGGCATTATTACTGCAAAGGCGGTTGAACTTGCAAAAAGGCATAATATTCCAATGATAATCCGATCACTGAAAAAGGGGAAGTTTACATTGATCATAAATGAAGATTTCATCTTTTCCGATGAAAAATATCTTGCACTTTCAGTAAAACCCGAGGAATACCAACTTTTTGTGAAGAACATTGATCAAAATCAATTGATAAAGGCTTTAAGTAAAGATATAAATGTAAATTATCTTGATAAATTTTTCAACGGTAGCGGTTTTTTATTAATAACCGATAAAAATAATTTGAAAGCGACAAAGAAACAACTTTTATCAAAAAAAATAGATTATAAATTATATGGACCATTTTCAAGAATATCCGTTATTGGTTGGGGTTTCAGAAATTATGGAAATTTTTATAAAAAAATAATAAAGATATTAAACAGCAAAAATATTGATCTTGTTGATATGCATTTTTCCGGGTATCAGGTTTCATTGTTGATAGATAAATCGGGTTTAAAGAGTTTTGTTGATATGGTGAACAGAGAAAATCATGATTAAGATAGAATTTTTTCGTGCATCAAAAAGTAATGTAAAACCGGGTGATAAAATAATAATATCGGGATTATTCTCTGCTTCTCAGGAAGGGAATTACATAATAAAACTACATGTTATTGGTACAAATGTTACAAAAAAAACGATTAAATTAGAAGCGGAAACAAAAGAGGAATTTTTACAAAGGGATAAATCTAAAAAGGTAACATGGGGCATAGAACTTCCAGACGATTTCTCCACAAGATTTAATTTTATCGGTTATTTACAATGGATCTCAAAGGAAACGGAAAAAGTAGGTATACTTTCTTCATATCTGTTTACTGCTGGTACTACTTATGATATAGAAGTTATTGATCATGAATTGATATACAATGCCGCCGGTCAATTTAAAGGTTTGAAATTGCATGCAATAAATCGTGAGATCGAATCACTTAATTTAAAATTACCAATAATAATAAAGCGTAGAGATAAGAATCTATTCAAAGAGGTATATGAAACAATTCTTAACTATGAAGAGATCATTGAGATCGATATAAACAAGATAATTGAACCACGGGAAGATATAATTCTCCAATTTGCGATCTTGATAGATGAAAAAACAGTATATAAAAGTGATAAGATAGAATTATTTCCGGATTATGAAGAGAAATTTGTGCGATACAATATAAGGATCAAGGATAATATTGCCAAAGAGGAAAAAAATGAGGTCTCTATCTATTTAAAAGACGGTGAAAAAATAAATAAAAGATATATGTATTTTGATCTTAACATATTTGTTTTAAATAATGAAAAATGGTTAATAGCATTAAATAGCAGTACGATATTCGGTTTGAATTGGGAAGATAACCTTACGGAAAATCCCCTTATATATGATAGTTTTAAAGATTTTTTATTTTCTTTTATATTTTTCAATATTTTTTCCGATAGTTTGACAAAGGAAATCAATATATGGAAAATTAACAAGGTACTTACCGTTTATCTTAAAGAACAGATCACGGAAGATAAAAATAAAAAATTTAAAATTGAACTTGACAAACTCAACAAAATATGTGAGAATATAATAGAGCTAATTGATCTTGCAATGACAAGAAAATTTATATCAAATAATCAGTACAAAAATATAAATATCTATAGGAAAAACTTTTATACGAAATATGTCAAGATAAAAGAAGAAATTATTGGAAACACAAAAAAAGAAAAATCCAATTTCATCAAAGCCGTTGAAAAAATAGAGAGTGAAAAAAGCTTATTTAAAAAAAGATTTACAGAGGTATTCGAAAATTTAGAAGATGAGATGAAATCACGCAATGTCATTGCAGCAACAAGAAAATTTCTTACTTACAAAATTAATAGAGATACGAACAAGGCAATAGTAAATAAGGAAAATTGGTTTAAAATAATGTTTAAAAATGAAGCGGATCTTAATTCGTTGCCGGTAAAGATATCAATAGAAGAAAATCCAAATATCAAAATTATAATGCCGAAAAAAGGAGAAGATCATATTCTTATTCTGCCCGAAACATACTCCGGCTGGTTCGAGGAAAAAATTGGCTTTACAATCTTAAAATATACCGAAGATAAAATTGACATTAATATTACGCTAAGCATTGGAGTTTAAAATGGAAAAAGAAATCATAAATTTATTGGATGCACTAATTAAAAATTATGAAACAATTAAAAAGATACCATATTATCCGTATTGTGTTTCTAGAACTACAAAAAACAAGGGCGTACTGTTAAAACCTTATGTAAAGGACAAAACCATTTTATATGATGAATTTCTAACAAAGATCAAAAATTCTAAACTGATAGATATAGTTGAAGAGGAAGTCAATTATTCAAAAAATGTGGATGACCAGGATAAGATTTATAGAACCAAAGATATAATTGCATATCTACCAACTGATGATCAGTTAAAGAAATTTGTAATGGAAGCCCCTGAAAAAAATTCTCGTATACTGATGAATTCTCCGCTTTCACCGATGGCTATGGGAATAATTTCACAAATTCAAAATGAAAATGATAATATTTCCGAGAACTCTGATGAATTCGGGCAGCGGCTTGATGATATATTCGGTGACATGGTAAATGATGAAGATGAGATTGTTGATTCGGAAGAAACTATAATAGATACAAAATTAAATCGGCTACTTGACAAAAAAAACAATGAGAAAGTCAAATCAAGTAGCGAGGAAAAACCTTCGAAATCCATATCGGAAGAAGAAACAGTAACGGTAACGCCATTAAAAGATATAAATTTAGAGATGGATATTTCAGGACAGATCAATGAAATGAAATCACTTTTTGAAGAAGAAACCACAGAAGAAGAGGATAGAGGCATGCCCAGCACCAATTTGGTGCGGGGTGAAA
>JAUXGM010000108.1 GCA_030622125.1 bacterium
ATTATTAGAAAATTAATTTTCTACTTTAAAGAAAAGATTTAATGAAAAGTGATTTAGTAAAATCACTTAAACTGAAAATTTAGAAATTTTTAAAATCCGTGTAATCCGTTTAATCCGTGGTTAAATAGATTATATTGTTTTTTTCTTGCCGTATTTCCTTATTCTTTTATTTTCTTAATTACCTTGTCGATACTGTTTTCGGGTAATTTATCGTTATCTAAGGAAGAGTCCGGGACACACCTCAACAAAAAAAATCTCTTTGTTGAGGTAATGTCCCTCTTTTATGGCTTTTCGGAGTTTAATATTATTGACTATTTAAAATTTCGCAAATACCTCAAAAATTAAAAAAAACTTGAAATTATTTTGATTAAAGTTTAAAATAAACCTATGAAAATTTTTGTAACAGGCGGTACGGGATTTATTGGCAGTCATCTGGTCAAACTTCTAAATAAAAATGGAATAAAACCAGATTGCCTTATCAGAACAAAACCGAAATGGCTAAAAGGGTGTGATTATTATGCGGTAAAAGGAAGCTCGTTTAAAAAAGAGGAAGTGAGAAAATCCCTATTAAAAACAAACTATGTATTTTATTTAGCCGGTGTTACCAAGGCAAAAAACTATGAAGATTATGTTGCAGGTAATCTAATTCCGTTTATGGAGTTTTACAATACACTGATTGAGATCAAAGCCCCTGTAAAATGGATCGGCTATATCAGTACGATGGCAATCAATAGACCGCATAAGGACGGTAGTCCGATAACGATTAAGGATGATCTTGACCCAATATCCGATTATGGTAAAGCCAAAATGCTTGTTGAAAAATTTTTAGAAACAAGAAAAGAATTTCCGATATTTATCAGCCGATTGCCCGGAGTGTATGGAGAGAGGGATATGGATTTCTTAGAATATTTTAAAATGGTTAAAAATGGGATCATACCCATAGTTGGCAATGAAAAGATCACAACATCACTGATCTATGTTGAGGATGTTGTTTACGCTCTCTATTCAGCATTCAAAAATAAGATTACAGGCAAATACTATCTATCCGATGGAAATTTTTACACTTACAAAGAAATAGGAAAAGTTTCAAGAAAGATATTGAATAAAAATGCAATATATGTTAAAATACCATTATTGGCTGCAAAAACAGCAGCGAGGATAAATGAGTTTTTTACGACAAGTAATATCGTGAGTAAACAAAAAATGGATGAGATATCGGCAGGAAATTGGATCTGTGAGAATAAACGTGCGAAAGCTGATCTCAATTGGCATCCTAAATATGATATCAAAGATGGGTTTGTAAAGACCATTGAATGGTATAAGGAAAATAAGTATTTGTAGGGAGTTTATGTAATGAAAGGTGATTTGTTTCAAAAATGTTACGATTTCAAAGAAGCGGATAAGGTAAGAAAATTGGGACTATACCCATATTTTACACCAATAACATCCGCACAGGAGACAGAGGTTTATATTGAGGGGAAAAAGGTTATAATGCTTGGTTCAAACTCATATATGGGATTGACCCATCATCCCAAATTGAGGGAAGCAGCAAAGAAGGCAATAGATAAATACGGAACGGGGTGTGCCGGTTCAAGATTTTTGAACGGTACATTGGATATTCACAATGAGCTTGAGGAGAAACTTGCAAAATTTTTGGGAAAAGAAGCGTCTTTACTCTATTCTACCGGCTATCAAACGAATCTTGGTGTTATATCCGGGATCGCTTTAAAGGATGATTATATACTTGCCGATAGAATGGATCATGCAAGTATTGTGGATGGATGTAAATTATCCTATGCTCAAACGATAAGATTTAAGCATAATGATATGGGAGACCTTGAAAATAAACTATCTAATTTACCGGAAGATGTCGGTAAACTTATTGTTGTTGACGGCGTATTTTCAATGGAAGGAGATATTACTCCTTTACCCGAGATCGTAGAATTAAGGAAAAAATTCGGTGCAAGACTACTTGTTGATGATGCCCATTCAGTAGGGGTTCTCGGAAAAAACGGAAAGGGCACCGCTGAATATTTTGATGTTGAGGATGATGTGGATATGATAATGAATACCTTTTCAAAAACCTTTGCCAGCATGGGCGGTTATATTGCATCCTCAAATAAGGTAATTGATTATCTAAAACATTTTTCAAGGGCACTTATATTCAGTGCTTCATTGCCGCCTTCAATATTGGCTTCCGTAGACGCAGCTCTTGATATCATTGTGACGGAACCATGGCGAAGGGAAAGGTTATGGAAGATGACGGAGATGATGCATAACGGATTCAAATCACTTGGGTATTCAACCGGCGAGAGTAAGACAGCCATTATCCCGATAAGAATCGGTGATATGCTAACAACATTTAAGATGCGGAAGCGTCTCCTTGAAGAAGGTGTTTTTGTGAATCCGGTTGTCCCGCCTGCGGTTTCACCGACCGATTGTTTGATCAGGGTAAGTTTTATGGCAACCCATACGGATGAACAATTGGAATTTTCTCTTGATAAATTCAAAAAAGTCGGTAAGGAGTTTGGAGTTATCTAATGGCTGTTGAAATATTTTCTGTTACAACAAAGAAAAATTTAAAAAAGTTTGTAGAATTTCCATACAATCTTTACAGAAATTATCCCGATTGGGTACCACCGTTGAAATCAGAAGTATATAAACTCTTTGACAAAAAGAGAAATCCATTCTTAGAGCATTCTATCATTCAGCCCTTTATTGCTATTAAAGAGGGCAAAGTAGTGGGTAGAATTGCTGCGATAATAGATGATAATTATATAAACTTTCACAATAAAAAAATTGGATATTTTGGTTTTTTTGAATGTATTGATAACGAGAGTATTGCCGATGCTTTATTTAAGGAATCAGAAAAATTTCTCATTCAAAATGGCATGAATGAGGTTATAGGACCATTAAATGCATCAACAAATGAAGAGTGTGGGTTTCTATTGGAAGGATTCGATTCTACACCTCTTTTAATGATGACATATACCCCTCGTTACTATCTAAGATTGGCGGAACATTTCCGATACAAAAAAGCAAAAGATCTCTTTGCATTTCATATGGATCTTCAAAATCCATTACCGGAAAAAGTAAATAGGATAGCGGAAAGAATAAAAAAAAGAAATCAAATAACAATAACCCACATTGATCTAAAACATTTTAATAGGGATTTAAAAAAGGTAAAAGGAATTTATAATTCTGCATGGGAAGCAAATTGGGGCTTTGTTCCAATGACGGAAGCAGAAATTGATGATCTTGCAAAGGATATGAAGGACTTAGTTGTTCCCGAACTTTTGCAGTTTGCTGAAATAGATGGTGAAACCGTTGCATTTATGTGGATTATGCCTGATTATAATTATGTATTAAAGAAAATGAGCGGGAAACTTAATCCTTTTATCTTTTTAAAAGAGAAAAAGAATATTAAATGGTTCCGTCTTATAACCTTTGGTATTATAGAGAAGTATCGTAAACAGGGAATTGATGCTCTCTTTTTTTCTAATGGACTTGAAACGGCAAGGAAAATGGGCTATACCGATGCAGAATTTTCATGGGTATTGGAAGAAAATGTTTTGGTGCATCGCGCCGCAAAAGCAATGGGCGGAGAACTTTATAAAAAGTATAGAATTTATGGAAAGCAATTAAAGGAAGAAAAATGAGCAAGATCTTGATCGTAGATGACAGCAAGTTTGCAAGAGCTATTATAGTGAACGGTTTGAAAAAAGAAGGATTTGAAACAATAGAAGCGGAAAATGGGCAGGAGGCAATAGATATTGCCAAGATTGAAAAGCCGAATCTGGTAATAATGGATGTTGTAATGCCTGTATTAAATGGAATAGAAGCGACAAAAATATTAAAAAATTTGGAAGAAACAAAAAAAATACCAATATTGATACTCACCGGTCAGAATACGAAAGAAGAAATATTAGAAGGCTTCAATGCCGGCGCAGATGAATATTTATGCAAACCGTTCAAATTCAATGAACTCTTATCTACAATTAAAACCCTCTTAAATTTATACAGGTAATATGGAAAAAGATTATTATAATAGACTTGGTGTTAATAAAAATGCTACACAAGAAGAGATTAAAAAAGCATTTAGAAAAGCTGCATTAAAATATCATCCGGATAAAAATCCCGAAGGTAAAAAAGAAGCAGAGGAAAAATTCAAAGAAATTAATGAAGCTTATGCAGTGCTTTCGGATCCCGAGAAAAGATCAATTTATGATAAGTATGGCTATGAAGGATTAAGGGGACAGTATGGAGGTTCTCAATTTGATGATTTTATTTCATCCATTTTTAAAAATTTTGGTTTTTTTGATGATATATTCGGTGGATTTGCGCAATCTCATAGTAAAAAAGGAACAGATATTCAGATTGATATTACCATGGACCTTGAAGAGGTTTTTAACGGTACAGAAAAGGAAATTACAATAAAAAGAACCGTACCATGTGAAAAATGCAATGGAAGTGGAGCAGCAACCCCATCCGATATTACTACCTGCGCCCATTGTAACGGAACAGGAAAAATTCGTAGGCAACAGTTTTTCTTCACCGTTTCCCAAACCTGTCCTTATTGTAATGGGACCGGAAAAATAATAACGAAAAAATGTTCCAATTGTAAAGGTAATGGTTATATCATTCAAAAAGAAAAAATTGAAATTAAAATAGAATCCGGTATTGATAACGGTGCGATTTTACTTTATAAGGGAAAAGGAAACATAGTAGATCCCGAATATCCTGCTGGTGATCTTTACATTGTTACATATATTAAAGAAGATCCCATATTTAAAAGAGATGGAATGAATCTTTATGTAGAACTTCCAATTCCTTTTACAAGTGCAATGTTTGGTGATAAGCTGGAACTTGATTACTTTGATCAGAAAAAATTGACGGTTAATATACCACCAAAAACATCCAATGGTGATATTCTTAAGTTACGCGGCTATGGAATTCCCAAGGGTGGATATCGAGGTGATCTGATAATTCAAATGAAGCTTATTACTCCTAAAAGAATGAATAAAACACAGGAAGCGGTTTTAAAAAAATTTCATAAATTGACAAAAGATAATTATGATATCCTGAATAAGCTTAAAAAGGTTTTAAAAAAAAGGTTTAAAAAATGATAAACCCCAAATTATTTTTAGATAATATAGAATTTGTTAAAGAAAATATATTAAGAAGAAGAAAAAATATAGATATGGATCCTCTTATAATCTTAATAAATAAAACAAGGCATTTGAAACAGGAAATTGACAAAAATCGAGCTTGTAAAAAGCTGCTGAGTAAAGAATTTGGAATGAGAATGACTAAAAAAGAATCTGTTGACAAATTAAAAGCAGATATAGATGTGCTGGAAAAAAAGATCACAAAAGCAGAGCAGGAATACAATGAACTTGAAAGGCAAAAAAGAAATCTACTCTTAAAAATCCCAAATATTTTAGATAATTCGGTTCCGGATGGAAAAGATGAAACCGAAAATGTTGTTATAAAAGAGTATCCTCCAAAAGAAAAACTTAAATTTAAGCCGTTAACACATATTGAGCTTGGTGAAAAAAATGATATTATTGATTTTAAAAGTGCTGTTGAACTTGCCGGAAGTCGGTTCGTCCTTCTGAAGAATAAAGGTGCAATACTTCACAGAGCATTGGCAAATTTTATGTTGAACGAACAAGCGAAAATGGGATATGAAGAACTATATACCCCATTTTTAGTTAAAAGATCAATCCTGGAGGCAACCGGTCAGATTCCCGACAAGGAAGACGACATCTATAAAATAGAGGGCGAGAATCTTTATCTTATTCCTACCGTCGAGGTTACTCTGGTAAACTATGGCTGTTATATAGATCTTAATGAATCGGATCTACCAAAAAGATTGACCGGTGTTTCTGCAAACTTTAGAAAGGAAGCGGGTTCTTATGGAAAAGATGTAAGAGGAATGATCAGAGTGCATCAGTTCGATGCAGTAGAGTTAATTTCAATAACAACCCCGGAAGATTCTTTTGATGAATTGGAAAAAATGAGAGAAGCGGCAGAAAACATATTAAAACTTTTAGAGCTTCCTTATAAAGTTATCGTATTAAGTTCGGGGGATACCGGATTTACAGCTGCAAAAACTTATGATCTTGAGGTCTGGATTCCATCGGAAAATAGATATAGAGAGGTTTCTTCTATTTCAAATTGCACCGATTTTCAAGCAAGAAGATTAAATTTTAAATATAGAAACAAAAATGGTGAAAGAGAGCTTGTGCATACCTTAAATGGCACCGGTCTGGCTATTGGAAGAACATTTTTGGCAGTTTTGGAAAATTATCAAAGGGAAGACGGATCAATAATAATTCCGAAAGTATTGAGAAAATATACTAATTTTGACATAATAAAATAGTGCCGTATATTATACTTTTTTTGTCATTAATTCTTTACGGGGTTGCTACGACGCTTCAAAAATCCGCATTGAAAGGATTAGGACTAAGATCACTTTTACGAATTCATGGTTGGACCGCTTGCGGATTATACCTTTTCATCTGGTATTTTTTTTCAAAAGATCTCACTCTTTCCCATTACCTTTTCCCGTTTTTGGGAGCTTTTGCTTCAGCAATCGGTTTTGTCTTTTTCTATGAAGCACTTAAAAGAACATCAGCTTCACTTGTCAGTGTTATTACAGGGACTTACGCTATTTTCACCGTATTATGCTCTATATGTTTTTTAAAGGAAGTTTTTCTGATAAATTATGGATTAGGTTTTTTACTTATCATGATCGGTATGATATTTGTATCGGGCAATAGAATTAAAAAGCCTTCGTTTTTCGGAATTATACTTTCCGTTTGTGCATCGTTATTATGGGGATTATGGGGTTTTTTTTCAAAGATTTCCTATAATTATGTAGGTGAACCGGAGATATTGGGAGCACTTGGAGTAACATTGCTTTTGGTTTTTTTACTCTATACCTCAAGAATGCCTGATGATAGGAAGTATTACACGCAAAAAGGAGAGATCATCGGTTTTATCTCAATTATTATTACCTGCTTCGCATCAATATGCTGTTATTTTTCGTTACAATTCTTTCCTGCTTCCTTTGCAATGCCGATAATATCCGCATATCCGTTAGTTACGATAATTACATCATATTTTATCTTAAAAGAAAGTTTAACAAAAAAACAATTATTTGCTTCTTTCCTAATAATTATCGGGATAATTTTATTTTTTCTATAGAAATAAAATCAAAAA
>JAUXGM010000183.1 GCA_030622125.1 bacterium
ACTTTGGAAAGGTGCTGTGGTTAACTCTCAACCATTTACTGCCTCTAACCTCTGTTTTTCCTTATTTCCTTTGGTTATATTGTTCTCGAGAAGTATATCGTTATCTAAGGAAGAGTCCGGGACACACCTCAACTTTAAAAATCAGAAAGTTGAGGTATGTCCCTCTTTTATGGCTTTTCGGAGTTTAATATTGTTTTTCTTATTAACCTCTCAACGGGTAGACACACAGGTCTACCCCTACTGTTGCACTTCCTTTACTACCTCGTTCCATATTTCCCGGATCAGCACTTTTAATTTTTTGTTATATTCAACTGCTGCCAATCCCTCAATTTGACTTCTGTAAAAATCTTCGTCATAAGGTATTTTTCCAATGACCTTTAAATTATTAAATTGAGCGTAATTTACTATCTCCGCTGTCATTCTTAAATTTAGATCATATTTATTTATGATAACGAAGGAAGGAATATCGAATCCCTTGCATAATTTATGAACTCTCTCCAAATCATGTAGTCCCGAAAGAGTTGGTTCTGTTACAATTATTGTTATATCTGCACCGGTAATAGATGCAATTATCGGGCACCCGATTCCGGGAGAACTGTCAACCAAAAAGTAATTTTTCCCCTGTTCTTGTGCAATATTTTCGCCTTTTGTCTTTATTAAGCTTACAAGTTTTCCTGAGTTTTCTTCTGCAATACCGAGTTTTGCATGCACCATTGTGCCAACTCTTGTTTCGGAGATAAAATATTGCCCTGAAATATGGTCATTAAAATCAATTGCCTTTACGGGACAAACCTCAACACAAAGTTTACATCCTTCACAATCTATTGGATTCACAATAAAATCTTTGCTTATCGCATCAAATCTACAGGCTTCTCTGCATTTGTTGCATTTTGTACATTTATCTTGATTAATGTACGCCTTTTTTCCGCCGATAAAATCTCCTTTTTCAATGATATTTGGTTTTAAGAGTAAAAAAAGATCGGCAGCATCGACATCACAATCCGAAACAACAATATTTCCCTTTTCCAATATTGCAAATGATGCAGCTATGCTTGTTTTTCCTGTCCCGCCTTTTCCAGAAAGAATTACTATCTCTTTCATTTTTCTACCTTTTCTATTGCATATATTATTCGCAAAAATTCCTTGCGAAATGCAGGAATATCCCTTAAAATAAGTCTTCCGTTTGAATATGACATAGCAATTTCCTTGCTATTTGGAAGTTCTCCAATAATATCTATTGCCTCCCTTTTGCAATAGTCCCAAAGATCTTTATTTCCGATCGTTGATTTGTTTATAAAAACACCATAAGGAATTTTCAATTTTCTTGCCATTTCAACGGCAAGCCTTAGATCATTTAGACCAAAAGGTGTTGGTTCCGTAACCATTATAACATAATCGACATCTTTAACAACCTCTATTACAGGGCAACTTGTTCCCGGCGAAGAATCAAAAATATAATAGTTATAGTTTTTCTCATTTTTGTTTACCAATTTAATTAAATTGCCGATCAATGGAGTTGCAAGGGCTTCTCCAATATTCAAAACACCTTGATAAAATCTAAATCCTTCTTGACTGTTTCCGTAACTGATCTTTCCAATTACCCGTTCTTTTTCCAGGATAGCATTTTCGGGACAAACATAGCTGCAAGCTCCACAACCATGACACATCTCAGGAAAGACCAGAGTTTTTTTGTTTATTGTGGCAATGGCATTAAATTGACATATTTCACTACATTTTCCACATCCGGTACATTTCTCTTCAATTATACTTGGAATTAATATTGAAGAATCTACTTCCCCTTCTTTTTCAAAATTGATAAAGATATAATCATTAGGTTCCTCAACATCACAATCGGTAAGTAGTACCCGATTACCGGTTTCCTTTAAAAGGTAAGCTAAATTCGTTGCTATGGTGGTTTTACCGGTTCCACCCTTTCCACTTGCAATTGCAATTTTCAATATAAATCCTATTTAAGTAAGACTATGCCTTTATTTACTTTTACCGATTTCTTTCAATCTTTTTTCAATTGCTTCCATCTCGTTTTTCAGTGCATTCATTTCATTTTCAAGATATGCTTTCTCATCTTGCGGATTTGGAGCATAATCTACAGGGGGATAATATGGGACATTAGGAACATATCCACCGCCAGAATATCCTCTTCCATATCCGAATCCTCTGCCATTCCCTCTGCCATATCCTCTTCCGAATCCAAATCTTCCGCCTATTGGATTTGCAAAACCGGGTCTGTCATATCCTGCACAGTAACCGACACCTCGTCCTGTCATTGGACCCATTCCATTAGGTCCCGTTCTATCACCTCTTGGCATAATTGCCTCCTATTTACTGCCAATGCCCCTGCGTAGGAGTATCAGCAAGTTTTAACTTATCATTTTTAAAGTCATCAATTGCTTCCTTAATTGTACCACCTGATTTCAGATACATTTTAATATTAGCACTTTTAAGTATCTGCATCGCATTGGGACCAAAAGCAGGTCCTATTACAATCTCAACCTTCATATTCGCAAGATTTTGTCCTGCTTCAACGCCGGCACCATGTCCGGCACTTGCTGTTTTCTCATTGTCAACGGCTTCGTAAGTATCTTTTTCACTATCAAAGATAATAAAATATCTTGCTCGTGCGAATCTATTATCCATCATAGATTCAAGAGAATTACCCTGTGAGGGAATTGCTAATTTCATCTTCTTCCTCCTCTATATCTAAACTTTCGCTTATTATAGGTCATCATATTGTTTTGTATTTTGTTTTCCAAAAAATTGGTTAAGACAAGATCTTTGTTGCCTGTTATAAAAGGAATAACCCTGAGGTTATTCTGCATTAAAAAAATAAAATCATATCTTCTGATTGCTCCACATATAATTGTATCAATGTTATTTTCAAGAATAATGTTCAGTTTACTTATTGTAGGTAAAAATTGGTTTAGATCTATTTTCTTTATAAAGGTAGATCTATTATTTTCTATTTTATAAACTTCGATACTTAAACAGTTATCAAAGAGTGTTGAAATAAGGTTTCCACTTATACAAAGTCCAACTATCATCACAATATAAGAAGCAATAAGTGTGCCAAAGCACCAGAGAAGAAGGTAATAAGGAAAAACAGAGGTTCGAGGCATGCCCCGTTAGAGACGGAATCTCTAACGGGGTGAAATGTTAGAGGTTAGCCCCGTTAAAAATAAAATTTCTAACGGGGTTAGTAAAAAAATATTAAATTCAGAAAACAGGCGGGACATACGTTGCTTGCATCGTGTGTCCCAAGACTGTGTCCCGGATTCTTCATTAGATAACGATAGACCACCCGAACACAGTATAGCCAAAGAAAATGAAGGAAAAAGAAATAGAGATTATCACGCCTTTGCTATCGCAAAGTCTCATAATGACATAAAAGAAGGACATTCTTCTGAAGTAAATATATCCCGAA
>JAUXGM010000047.1 GCA_030622125.1 bacterium
CGCTTTGCTCAATATGACTGAATTGTATTTAACTTGTAACTTGTGCACTGGTGCTCTTCTTTCTGTCTCTGTGTGCTCTGTGGTTAATATTATTATAATGAAAGATGAAAAGATATTGCAATAATTTCAAAATAATTTTGAAAAGTTTAACATTTTCATTTAGTAAAATCCTTTAACATTTTCATATTGTAACAATAGATAAAAATCAATCTATTGAAAAAAAAAGAAAAAAGTTATATAATGAAAAAAGAGAAAAAAATGAAATATGAGAAACTTTACAGGTCAATAAAAGAGATTAAGGGACCATTACTTGTTGTTTCAGGAGTAAAAGATGTTCCTTACGGAGTTTTTGCAAAAATTGCACTTCCGGACGGCACGATCAAAAGGGGACAGGTACTGCAGATAGAAGGTGATACCGCTATTATCCAGGTATTTGAAGGAACACAATCATTAAATACAAGTGAAGTGGGAGTTAGTTTTTCTGCCGAACCGTTTAAGATCGGGGCATCGGAAAAATTAAGAGGACGAATATTAGATGCCTATGGGAAACCGCGAGATGGTCTAAAATCCGTAACCCCGGAAATGGAAATGGATGTTAACGGAACCCCGATAAATCCATATTATAGGAGCTATCCAAAGGATTACATTGAAACCGGAATATCGGCAATTGATGGATTGATGACACTTATTCGTGGGCAGAAATTACCGATCTTTTCCGGAAGCGGACTTCCTCACTATGAACTTGCCATTGAGATCGCAAAAAATGCTAAAATAAAAGAAGGAAATGAAAAATTCATTGTTATCTTTGTGGCAATGGGCATTAAGAGCGATGATGCACTGAAATTCTATAAAAATTTTGAGGAATCCGGGAGATTGGATAGGGTCGTATTGTTCTTTAACCTTGCCGACGACCCTCCGATGGAACGATTGATCATTCCTAAAAGTGCTCTTTCGGTAGCAGAGTATTTTGCTTTTAAAAAGGATTATCAAGTAGTTGTGATCCTATCCGATATGACCAACTACTGTGAAGCACTCAGGGAGATCTCTTCTGCAAGAGAGGAAGTGCCTTCAAGGAAAGGATATCCCGGCTATCTTTATTCTGATCTTGCATCTATCTATGAAAGAGCCGGCAGAATAAAAGGGATGAAGGGTTCAATATCACAGATCCCGATACTAACTATGCCGAATGACGATATTACCCATCCGATCCCCGATCTGACCGGATATATTACAGAGGGTCAGATCGTTCTATCGAGGGATTTTCATATGAACGGTTTATTCCCGCCGATAGGTATTTTGTCGTCATTATCACGATTGATGAAAGATGGTATCGGAAAAGGTTTTACAAGGGATGACCATCCGCATCTTGCATCACAAATATATGCAGCTTATGCATACTCGGAACAGGTCAAGATGATCGCTAATGTTATCGGTGAAGAGGAACTTTCCGAAACAGATCGCAAGTATCTTGAATTTGCTCAGGTATTTGAAAATAAATTTATTAATCAGGGAAAAGGAACATATAGAAGTATAACGGAAACATTGAATATCGGGTGGGAACTTATTAAAATTCTCCCGAAAAGAGAACTCACCAAATTTTCCGAGGAGGAATTGAAAAAATACTATGAGTGAGCTTGACAAACTCCCTGCTACCAAATCAAATTTATTGAAATTAAAAAAGGACCTTGCTATTTATAAGGTGGGATGGGAAATATTAAAACAAAAAAGAGAACTTCTGATCAATGAACTTTTGAGTTTTCAATATAGTTATGAAGAGATAAATAACAAGGTGATCGACCTTTTTAATCGTAATAATGATAATCTGATAAATATATTGAAATTTCATTTTTTTGAACCGAAGGAAACCGATCTATTCGACATTGATATAAAAAGTAATTCCATTATGGGTGTTTTAAATCTCGATATTGATTTTAATATGAACGAAAATTTTCCATTTAACGATTCACTTGAAGGTATCGGTCCCAAATGGGACCTTATCGTTATCAATTTTCAAAAATTATTTGAATTTTTAAGCAAATGGCTGGAACTCTATTCAACAATGTATCGACTGCTGAACGAAATCGAAAGAACTTCAAAGAGAGTGCGATCCCTTGAGAATATTTTCATACCTGATTATAACAGAACATTGAAACGCCTTCAGGATCAGTTGGAAGAAAAAGAACGAGAAGAATTTGTCCGAAAGAAAAAGGTAAAGGAGAAGAAAAAATGATCTTGAAAAATATAGATAAGATACTACTGCCGTTTTTTGATAGTAATGATATTGAGAATATTCTTGAAAAAATTGAAAAAATTGATTTCGAAAATAAGCAGTTTATTCTTTTAAGATTATTGGATATTGAACACATAAAATTTCTTGCCAAACGAATGAAGAAGGATGCCGATCTTCTGATTTCCGAACTTGAAGACGACGGATGGAATTCTCTCTATTATTATGAAGAAGAATTTAAAAAGAAATATGTAAATGTTAGGATCGCTCTTAAATCGGGTAATGTTGTAAACGAGATTTTACAGTGCATAAGCAATTTCGGTATAGATACTATTATACTTACAAGAGAACAAAAAAAAGGATTTGAAGGTATGATGAAAGAAAAGATATTAAAAAATATTATGTTGGATTCGGACAAGATCATTATTATAATATGAGGAGAAAAAGATGATACACGAACTTTTAAACAAGGATCAAATTATATTAAATTTGAGCGGTGCAACCAAGGAAGATATTCTAAAAGAATTTATAGCGAGTGGGCATACTTTAAAATTGATAGACGATGAAAAGGAATTTTTCAATCGCATATTAGAACTTGAAAATCTTGGTTCATCTGCTCTTGAAAAAGGAATTGCGATACCGCATTTGAGAGATAACTTTGTAAAAAATTTATTTTTATTGATTGGAATAACTCGTAGCGGTGTTGATTTTGACTCTATCGATGGAGAGTCCTCAAGGATCATTTTTTTTATCGGAGCAAAGAAAAATGATAAGGCATACCTACCATTACTTTCACGAATCTCAAGAATGTGCTCTTACAAGGAAATTAGAGAGAGCTTTCTAAATGCTGTTACTCCAGGGGAAATAATGGATATCATTTCACGGTGGGAAGAGTAAAAATTCAAAATATCGGAAAATTTCTTGACCTAATTGAGGAACAAAAAAAGAAGAAGATCCCTCTCGGGAATATTTATAATGTTTTTTCAAAAGAAGATGTAGCCGGCTTCCTATTTCGTTTAAATGATCAAGGATTCAAGATTGTTCAAGGCGACTCCTTTTTGGAGATAATAGATATGCCGGAGATATATAAATTAAGACATCTTAGGTCGCAAAAATTTAATTATTTTCATAGGATTATGCTATTTAAGTATCTTGAAAGTACAAATGACCTTGGATCAAGGATCATACCGCATCTTAAAGAAAATACGATCATTGTTGCACAAAGGCAAACAAAAGGAAAAGGGAGAAGAAGCAATCAATGGTATTCTCCAACCGGCGGACTCTGGTTTTCGTTGGTTTTAAAGACTCCTTGCATAGACATAGAGAAACAACCGGTATTAAATTATATTACTCTGATCTCTGCGATAGAAGCACTTCAAAAGGTTACATCAATTCCAAAAATTATCAGTAAATGGCCTAACGATATTTATCTCCATCATAAAAAATTGGGCGGTATTATGATCGAAGGGAAAAGTGGAAGTAGAAATTCCGATTTTTTAATTATCGGGGTTGGTCTAAATACCAATGTTTCTTATTTTCCTTCGGAACTAAATGCAATTTCTTGCTTGTTGGAACTTGGAAAAACCGTTGATAATCTAAAAATATTGGAACAATTCATAAAAAACTTTGAGAACTATTTAAAATTATTACTGCTGGGAAGGGATCACATTTTTTTAGATAAATGGTTGTTATACAACAATATGATCGGAAAATTTATTAAAATACGAACAAACGGTATTATAACATCCGGGTATGTTTACGGTTTTACAAAAGACGGTGGAATACTCATTAGAGAAAAAACCGGAATTGAAAGGGAAGTTATATCGGGAGAGGTAGTTTATTACAATGAATAGAACAGGTTATCTAAAGATCGGAAACTCAAGCGTAAAAATATTACAAAGTGAAAAGATATCTATCCTCAATAATATCAAAGAACTTTTCTCATTGAAATTGGATACCTTGATCTACTACTCAACGGCATCGACAAAGGAGTTCTCAATATTAAAAAAGTGCGGGATACCCATTATAAAAAGGGTAACCAATCATGATCGATTTGCCGTCAAAAACGGATATAGAAAGAAAGAGGAACTCGGTGTGGATCGCTTACTCGGAAGTTCTTATTTTTATCGCAAATATAAGAAGGATTTTGTTTACATTGATCTTGGAACTGCAATAACGGTTAATTTCATTAAAAACGGAATGCTGATCGGCGGATATATCATTTTAAACATAGAAAAATATATTGAAGCAATATCAACGATCGGTAAACTGCCGAAAATTGATATTGATAAATTCAATGATACTATCGGAAAAACAACAAGTGAAAATATATTAAACGGTATCGGGTTGATGTATAAAGCATTTTTTGATAAAATAAAAAATAGGCATCTGTTATTTGTATCAGGCGGAAATGAAAGATTGCTTGATATAATAGATTACGACGACTATACTGAAAATGCAGATCTTTTGGAGCTAATGAATTATGAAGCGTAAATTTATTTATACCCTTGTCTTTTTACTTTTTTTTATAAATATCGCCTATTCCTCTAATTACGACAAGTTAGTATTGTCCATAAGTGCATATAGGGATGGTTTTTATAAATTGTCATTGAAGTATGCGTCGGAATATATCTGCCAAACGAACGCAAATATCGCAAGCGGAAAATATGTAATGGGACTTTCCTATATTCAATTGAAGGAATACGATAAAGCATTGATAACCTTTAATGAGATCCTTATGGATTTCCCAGAATATCCCGATCAGGAACGTGTTGATCTCTATATTGCAATTGTCCATTTTTATAGAAATGAAGGTAAAAAATCATTCAAGATCCTCGATAAATTGAAGAACTCCAAAGTTTCCGATCTCGCCTATTATTATCAAGGGATCTTCTATGAAAGGTCAGGCGAGAACGGTAAAGCAGCGGAAAATTTAAATTATCTTATCAAAAATTTTATTGGTTCGGAGAAATGGGACGATGGGAACAGAGAACTTGCTTATCTTTACAAAGACATTGGACGCTTTGATCTTGAAAAAGCGACGATAGTTCAATATCTAAAAAAGTCGCCAAATGGGAAATATAGAAATGAATTGAAATTCTTGCTCGGTGTAGTTTTTTATGACAATGATAATTATGAAAAGGGACTGAAACAATTTACTTTTCTCTACAAGAATTTTTATAGGATGGAACAAACAGCTTACTACATCGGGGAATGCTATTTTTATACAAAAAAATTTAAGGAAGGTATCCGTTTTTATGAAGAAGCGATCAGTTTAAGAACGGACTATCTTAATTCTGCTTATAAATCACTTTTTTTCTCCTACTATAATCTCGGAGATCACAAAAACTGCTTACGAATATTAAGTGAAATAAGAAGTAAAAGTATAAAGATCAATGATCTTGATTACTACTTTGCAATGGTCTATTTTGAGAAAAAAGATTATGATACAACCCTGACTTACCTAAATAATCTTTTTAAAAGTGTTGAAAATGATAATATTCTGGAGAAAGGACTGATTATGTATGGTAATTGCTTTAATAATATCGGTAAAGCTAAAAAAGCAATTGATTTTTTAGTTAAAAAGTCGGATAAGACAAACTCATATAAGATAGATGAATTGATCGGGGACCTTTACTTCAACGGTGAAAATTTTGTTGCATCAGCCGAATACTACAATAAAGGATTGCTAAATGTCAACATAACTTCTGAAAAAAAAGAGGTATTGACCGTTAAATTAGCAAAGACATACTATTTTTTGAATAGATATACAAATGCTTCGGACATATTGAAAAATTTTTCCGATAGAGTTAAAAATGATGAATATCTTTTAATATACGGAAAGATCTTATATAAACTTGGTGATTATCAAGGTGCCGAACATTATCTGAACGATATTTCCGAAGAGAGCAAACTTTTCCGGGAAGCAAATAGGTTTATAGGTTGGTCTCTTCATAATCAAGGACATCTTTTCGATGCAATAGATCACTGGGGAGAACTATTAGAAAAATCTAAGCAAAGAGATATGTCTTATTACCGGATAAAATTTGATATCGGTAAGGTTTATTATGAAATGAAAAATTATCAGATGGCTTTACCGATACTTCTTGATATATACAATAATTCAAACGATGGCTTTCTTAAAAACGATATTGAATATTATCTTGCAAAGGTTTATTACAAACTTGAGAAATACAATGAATCCGCAGATTATTTTTCAAAATTGGAGAATGACAAAAATTATGGAGAAGAGGCAAAATTTTATGTTGCATGGTGTTATCTCGGACTAAAAAAATATGATATAGCCATTGAAAAATTTAAAGTAATTTCCGGAGATAGCGGAAATTCATACCGATATGATGCTCTCTTAAAGATCGGGGATATATATTATAATACAAAAAAATATCAAAAAGCCGCCGATACCTTTGATGCAATTACAAAAAGAGATGATATTGATGAAAAACAGAGAGGCTGGGCAGCTTATAACTATGAATGGACTTTATTCAAGATGGGAAAATATCAAAGTTCAATAGATGTTTCCGATAACTTTCTCAAAAAATATCCCAATTCACCGATAGCACCGCAGATACAATTAAATAAGGGGAAATTTTATTATTCAAAAGAAAATTTTAAAAAGGCAAGAGATGAATTTCAGCGTTTGCTTTTACAGTATAGTAATTCTAATGAGGCATTAGAAGCAAAATATTATATAGGACTTTGTCTTTTAAAAATGAAAAAGATAGACAAAGCTTATGTTTACTTTGATGAACTTAACAAGGATCCATCCTCTGAAAAATGGGGAACATTAGCACTTTTCAAATTGACATCTATCCTTGTATTAGAAGAAAAGTATAGAAAAGCAGCAGTAAACTATAAAAAATTACTTGATATGGATATTGAACAATCCATTTATGAAAATGTCTTATTTAATCTTGGAATCGTTTACAAAAAATTAAGGCAGTATGATAATGCGAAAAGATATTTTGAAAAATTAGCCGAAACAACAAAAGATATTGATCTAAAAGGAGAGACATTATTAAAACTTGGGGAAATTTATCAGATAATGGGGCTTTATAAAAGGGTTGAAGAAGTTTATTCTTATGTTATTGTTAATGGAACAAAACAAGCACAGGTCGAAGGCGAATATTGGCTTGGTGAATTTCTTTTCAATCAAAGAGAATATGATAGGGCAATAGAAGAATTTATGAAAATCGTTTATTTGTATAAAGAATTTACAATGTGGGCGAACAGTGCACGGTTTAAGATCGTAGATTGTTATTTAAAGAAAAACGATAAAAAAAATGCAAAAAAAATGCTTCAATTGATCATAGAAAAAACATACAATACAGACTCTGTAAAAAAAGCAAAAGAAATGCTAAAAAAACTATAGGAGTTACAATGAAATTAACATTTTACGGTGCGGCAAATGAAGTTACAGGTTCAAAATTTTTAATAGAAACATCGGGAAAACAGATACTTGTGGATTGCGGTATGCACCAGGGCTCAAAGGCAAAAAAAGAGTTGAACTATTCGGATTTTCCTTTCAATCCGGCAAAAGTAGATTATCTATTACTTACTCATGCACATATTGATCACAGTGGTTTGATCCCAAAATTCATTCATGACGGATTTACCGGGAAGATATTAACTACATCCGCAACTGCTGCACTTTGCGGTATAATGCTTAAAGATAGTGCCCATATTCAGGAAACGGAAAATAGATGGGACAATCAGAAAAGAAAAAGAAAAGGACTTCCGCCAAGACTACCTCTTTACACGATTGAAGATGCTGAAAAAGCTGCGGAATATTTTCAAACGGTGGAGTATAATAATAAAATAGATCTTGGAGATGGGGTAGCTGCAACTTTTTTTGATGCCGGACATATATTGGGATCTGCTCATATACTTTTTGAAAGTGAAGAACTAAGGATCGGATTTTCAGGAGATATCGGAAGTCATATAAATCCCGTTTTAAAGCAGCCGAGATCATTTGAAGATATTGACTATCTTGTTATGGAATCCACTTATGGAAATAGAGGAAGACATAAGATAGAGGACTCTCTAAATACCCTTTCGGATATCATAAATGAATCACTTTTAAGCGGCGGCAAGATACTCATCCCTTCATTTGCAATCGGCAGGACACAACTTATGTTCTATTATTTAAATCAACTGCTGCAACAGGGTAAAATAAATATCATAAAAATCTTTCTTGACAGCCCCCTTGCTATAAAGGCAACTAATATTTACCACACAATTGTAAAGGAAATGCCGAACTACTTTTCCGATAAGATATCCTATCTAAAAAAAGAGATAGATCCTTTCAGTTTTCCATCTCTTGAAACGACACTTAGTGTTGCCGACTCTCAATCAATAAACAATTTTGATCAACCGGCAATAATTATTTCCGCAGCGGGTATGTGTAATGCAGGAAGAATACTTCACCACTTAAAACATAACCTATGGAATCCGAATACATCGGTCGTATTCGTTGGATATCAAGCAGAGGGAACCTTAGGTAGAGGAATCAAAGACGGTAAAAAAAATGTTTCAATATTCGGAGAAAGTATAGAGGTAAATGCTTCGATATATTCTCTTGATTCTTTTTCAGCTCATGCCGATAGTGAACACCTTGTCGGCTTTGTAGATAAGATCACCAATAAGCCGAAATCAATCTTTATTGTTCATGGTGAAATAGAAGCACAGAAGGCATTGCAAAAAGCATTGTTTGAAAAACTTAATATTAAAAGTATCATTCCATCATATACAAATAGCTTTGAACTAACCAAAGAAGGAGTAAAATCCATCTATACCGATTTACGGGAGGCATTCCTTGTTGAAGAGAAAAATATTGTTTTTGCCGAAAGCATTGACATTGATAAAAAAATAGGTGATTTGATTGAATTATTCAAAAAATTTTATGCCGCAGATAAACCATCCTACCCGACAAATAAAAATTTTGATAGATTGGGATTCAAATCGGAAAAAGGACTGCTTTTGCTAAAAAAATTGGCGGATTCATTAGGAGCTGTTATCTTCGATTCCTTTCAAGAACTTATGGAAACGGAAGGTCTTACAGATACAAAATTAGAGCAAAAATTGCAGGAATTTAGAAAAGAATATTATCTTAGTATAGATCCGAGCCTTGATGATTTTATTAAAAAAGTGAGCGAAGTACTAAAACCTACCAATGTAAAAAATTAATAATGATTAAAAAAAGACAACGCTTTTTCTTCTATTTTTTTTCAGTAAATATAATTATTCTACTGCTCTATATTATCTTTATTCCCAAATTGATAAGTTATCTTGCCGATAAAAAATTAAAAGCAATGAATATGAGTTTCAGAACTGTTAATTTAAATATTTTTAAGGGCGTTGAATTTACGGATTTAAAATATGCGGGTAATGAACTTATGATGTCATCTCCGTATGTTAGGATTGAGACGAATCTCTTCAACTTTTTTTTTAAGATCTACAAAATAAAAAATGCGGTTCTTTCAAATCCTATTATTACAATTGGTAAATTTCAAAAGGGCGGAACTATGCCCTCCATTTCAATTGATAATATCAAGATCATTGATGGAGATATAAAATTTCCTGATGCAAATGTGGAATCTCTTTACCTTAATGGGACATTCAACGGTAAAAAGGGTAGTCTTCTGTTAAATAATTTATCCGGAATTGTTTCGGTTAAAAATATTTGTAAAGGACTGAATATTAGTTCACTTACCGCTAACCTGCAATTTGATAGAGGCAATATAAAATTGAACGACCTAATTTTTGATACAAAGAATTCAAAAATGTATGGAGACGGTGTCATTGGGAAAAAGACAAAGATCGTATTGGGAACAAATAAATTCGACCTCAATGAATTTTTTCTAACTTTTCTGAAAGGACAGGGCAATGATATCTGTGGTATTGCCGAAGGGAAGGTTATTATAACCAATCCGAGCGGAATAATTGTTAAAGGATTTGCAGAGTCTAAAAATTGTTCGGTATATAACAATAAATTAAAAAATGCCAAAACGGATTTTGTATATTCATCAAAAGAAAAAGCCATCCGTTTCAATGTAAAAGATGCAACCTATTTAGGTGGTAAGGTAAAAGGCAATATTAAATATAGTAAAACAGGTCTTACGATTGGTGCGGAAGTATCTTATTTCCCTCTTAGTGAAATTCTTGGGATAAAAGAAAGGCAAACATCACTCTTTGGTAATATTTTTGCTTCGGGAAATTTTAAAAACAAAAATGCCGCCCATATAGAGATCAAAGGTGAAGATATGTACGGAAACCTATTTGGGTTTAAACTTGCCGAGAAAAGATCACACTTTAATATCTGTTTTGATGGAGAAAAAATAACTATCTCCAATATCTCCGTTTTTTCCGACATTGATGAAAAAATAGTTATAGAGGGGATCGGTAATAAAGATAAACAGGAATATCGATTGAAATTAAAAGATATAAAATATAAAATTCCCGGCATAGGCAACTCATACATTTTCGGCTCGGGCAAATTTGAATATCAAAATTCCGGATTATCAGCGATATTCTATCCTAAAAAAATTGAACTATTAAAAAACAAATATACTGATCCGATAAGGCTTTCAGGGCAATTTAATATTGATGTTCTTAAAAATACAAGAATAAGAGTTAATCTTATTGCTTCAAATATTACGGGAGGAATTTTTAAAGGGAAATACCAATTTCACCCCGTTGTCATAGAGGGCGGATACCGAAATAATTACCTTAATATTACTATGAAGCCAAAAGTAATTGATCGGGAAAATAATTTTACATTTAATTTATATGGGAAGGAAAGGCTTAGTTGGGGATTTAAAGGAAAATTAAAGTTTGAAAAAAATACCAAAAATTCATTCCTAAATAGAATAAACCTTCTTGTTGATATTAAAAGTAAAAGAGACGGATTTATCGGAAATGTTGAAAGTCCTATGTTATCTTTCGGAAAAAAAGAAACAATTAAGAATTTTAATCTTTATCTTAATAAAACTACGGATAGATTTATTATCGATTTAAAATCCGATCTTTGCAATGGTATTATTACATTGGGAAAGCACAAAAAGATAAACGGCAATATTAATTTCAACAAATTTCCGTTGATTAGAATATTTGATCTTGAAAGGGGCAAAAAAAGCGATTTTTCAGGTGACCTGAACGGCAATCTTTCTATTTACGGACTTATAGATGCTCCTGAATTTAATTTCAAATATGAAATCAATAATTTTGCAAGAGGTGATCGGTATATTGGTCTTATTAGTGGAAATACCTTTTATAGCAATGGAAATTTAAAATTTAAAAATTTCAGGGTATATCATAAATTATATAGTTTGGAAGCTGAGGGAATAGTTCCGTTTTCTATTTCTTTTTCACCTTTTCAGTTTACAGTTAATGATAATATTTTGGATATCAAACTAAAATTAAAAGATTCCGATATCAATATTTTAAATTTTGTTACAAAGGATATTCCTTATATTTTTAATAAAAAACCAATTTCTTTGTCATTTATGGAGCCAAAAAAAGGAAATTTTTCCGGGAATTTTGCTGCATCGGGAACATGGGATGATCCCGAAATTGAAGGCATATTAGTATTAAAAGGAATCACTGCACAAATTAAATATAAACCGTTAAATTACCTAATCGAAGATTTTAACGGTAAGATCATATTAAATAGAAGTTCGGGCGAAAATCAATTTATCCTAAATAATCTTAATTTTTATCTCACACAAGACGAAAAAAGAGGGAAACTGCTATTTAGAGGAGTAACATATCTTAAAAATGGTGAGTTTACGGGAAACGGGAAACTTAAATTAGAAGACGGAATTTTTCCATTTAATACAAAAGATCTATCATTGCAATTTTCAAAGATAAGTTTGAATTTTAATATCGGTGTGGATGATGGTTATATTCGTGGGCTTATGGTAATTAAGAAGGGACAGGTTAATAAGAATATCATAAACATATTGGATATTATTATGAATTCATTTAAAAAAAAGAAGAAAAAAATCCCAATTATAGGAAAAAAACTGTCTTTAACCGATAATGAAGCAATTAATCTCAGCCTTCTTTTAAAATCGGAAAACCCTATTTTTTTTGTAGGTCCAAGCCAAAATTTTTCTCTTTCCATTGATAAAATAGATATCATTGGAGAACTTTCCGATATTAGAATAGTTGGTTTTGCTGATATAATTGAAGGCGAGGTTTACGGGCTTGGTTCTACATTTCGGTTTATGCCGTCGAAAATAATCTTTCAAAATAGAACCGTGTTTAATCCGGACATAGATATTACCCTTACATCTATGATAAAGGAATATGATGTAAATATAAATGCAGCCGGAGAGATAGTAGATCCGAAAATAATCTTTTCATCTACTCCAAACCTTTCATCATCTGAAATACTTACTCTTATTTTGTTCAAACAAACCAAATTCAATGGAGAAGAAATAGGTATTTACGATATTGGTGTTGATATTCTTATCAATGAAATAACACAAAGACTTTTTCATTTAACCAAAAAAACCTCCTTCGGATACCTAAGTTCCTTAATGTTCGATACAGTTAAAATTGAAAGGGCGAAAAACGAATTTGAAAAATCGCAATTTGAAAGCCGATGGAAGTTTACATTAGGAAAATATCTCTATTCAAATCTTTTTATTGGATATTCAAGATATGAGGATTCTCTTTATGATCAACAGATGGAATTCAAATTTTTTCTAAATCCACATCTCATACTCTCGTTAAATATAAATATAAGTCCTTATGAATCAAGATCATTCGGGGATTCTATTTATATTATGATGAGCAGAAATTTTAATTTAATGGATATTTTAAAGGTCAGAAAATGATTGCAGATGTTATCAAGTATATTTTGAGCGGTTTTTGTTCTCATAACTCTTTTCATTGCTTTGAGCATCTTTATCTTTGTGCTCGTTGTAGTGGTATATACATCGGGATCTTTACTTTTTTCATCAAGTATTTTTTTGATAGGGTAAGCGGTAAACGATATTTAATTCAGTTCATTGGATTTATTCTGTTGAATATTTTCTATTGGATCGCAAGCATTTTGTTTCATCTTTCTTATAATAAGGTTGTGATATTTTTTTTAGGGCTGCCACTTGGTTTTGCATTCGGAGGAACGGTGATCTATAATCTTCATAGTAAAAGAGAGAAACATTCGTACAATATTTTATTTGATCTTTCCTTTATTTTAATGGCATTTTTTGTATTTTTTTTCATTCTTTTTATATTAAGATGGTTCTTGCCGATCAATATTATATTTGTCATAATATTGATTACAACCCTGTTTTTGATTTTTAAAGGAATTTATAATGTCTTTGTTAAGAATAAAATATTTAATATTTTGCTTTCAATTTTTTCTACATTTTTATTTGTGCTTTTAGCCGCCCGCTTTTTGGGAAGGTGAGAAGAAGAAAAATAGAGATTAGAAATACAGTGAAAAGTAAGTAGTAAATGGTAAAAACTGTAGGAGTAGGCCCATGTGTCTACCCGTTGATAAGAAAATAAGTAAAACAATATTAAACTCCAAAAAGCCATAAAAGAGGGACATTACCGAAAACAATTGACAATGGACAATGGACAATTGACAATGAAAAAAAAGACAAATACAAACTCCGAAAACAAGCGGGACATTCCTTTAATAGTTGAGAATTGAGAGTTGGAAATCAGTACCCAGTATACCGTATTCCGTGTTGAGTAAATAGAAATGGAATTTCTTAAACTCAGTAC
>JAUXGM010000033.1 GCA_030622125.1 bacterium
CATACGTTGCTTGCATCGTGTGTCCCAAGAAAGTTGAGATGTGTCCCGGATTCTTCCTTAGATAACGATAGACCACCCGAGAACAATATAACCAAAGGAAATAAGTTCAAAGATTCAAAAGAAAATGCACTGAAAACAGGCGGGACATACGTTGCTTGCATCGTGCGTCCCAAGACTGTGTCCCGGATTCTTGCCGAAGGCATCATGTGTCCCGAGACTCTGGTACACTTTTTCCCATTATAATATACGGACGTTTTACATTTGCCCGTAAACTTGTGTATGGATTTATATAAATATTTTTTCCTAAGAAATGATTTAAAATGGAATTGTCAAATTTTCTATCTGAAAATCCCGAAAGAACAATAACATTTACATTCTCATCTTTCAATCTTTTGTAAACAGAATAATTGATATTCCGGAAGATAAAACTCCGTTCTCCTATTTCTATGAGTTCTTTTAGTTCATCAAATTCACAGGGAGAGTTGAAAAAGATGATCTTTTTTCTTACATCATCATTAAACTTATGATTATAGAGTGATGCTATGCCAATATCTTCTTTGCCAAACCCTAATTTCCCATAAATTACTTTTCCTTTCGCTTCTATAAAAAGTGAATTATTCCTTATTTTTTTAACCTCACCGGCAACAAGTGCTTGAATATCTTCATTATTATACTTTGCAGTTATTGTAATCTTCTTATTTTTTAAATCAATATCTTTTATGATGCCGGATTTAGGTGAATATATATTCTTAAAGATACATTGACCGTTATAGATGGCATCTCCCTTTATAAGAGGGAAATTATACTTGTTTATTCGAAATTCTTTATCAATATCAATCACAATGTCATCTCTAAAATTATCAATATCTCTACTCGAAATAATTATATTGTTCTCACTGTCAATTTCTTCTATCTTTCCGGAGTAGGGAAAGTAAAAATTGGGATCTCCCCTTCCCCATTTTTCATTTACAATCTTAAAGATTGCTTCTTTCTGCTTAAAATTATTTCCCGGTTTTTTAAGATATTCGATCTTGTCATCTTTCTTTAAAAAAATATTTCTTACTACTATCTCCTTGATTTTACTGCCGCAGGAAGCAATTATGGACTCTGAATTGACCATTTCCTTTTCCTTTACCCTTATTTTGTAAGGATAAGGAACGATCTTTTCCACTGTGATATTATCATCTGTTTTTATTTCCGATAATTGTTCTTTTAATTCTAATCTATTATTTTTTTTATCAAATTGGGCAAAATTTATAAAATCCCTTTTCTTGAAATTATTAATATCCACTTTTGAAAAAATGAGACCGGAAAGATTCTTTTTTAAGATCTTAATGTCCCTCTTTGAATCTTCTATTAAAAGATAGTTCTTATCATAATTTTTAAGAAAAAATTTTTCATTTCGCTTTGTAATGTATCCGCAAAATTCAATGTGCTGTTTTTGAATTTCATCAACATTAAAATCAGAATTTTTCAAAAGATTACCAAGATGAGGTAAGATAAAATAGTTATCCTTATATATCTTTATCCTTTTATTAGTATTCAGTGCACTGTCAATTACCTTCATTGTATCTTCACGACTTAAAATGATAAATATTCCACCCGAAAGAATAATATTATCAATATATTCGGTCTTATAGGTTTTCTGATTCCTAAATTTTTCTAATTCCTTTCGGCTTTGAAGATTTTTTTTGGTCTTGAGCGATTTATAATAATCCCTGAAATGTATATCCATCGCTTTTCTTATAGCAAGAGAGGCAAGGATCATTTCAAATTGTTCTTCCCTGTTGGATTTTGGATTATCGGTAGGATTTGAATACTTATTCCCTATATAGTTATGAAATGATTCCATATCAATATTATATCCGAAAAAAGCATTAACAAAATTGAGATATTTTTCCGTATAGATATTGGCAATATTGTAACTCATTCCGAGATTTGCGACAACGGTTCGTTTGAAATTCCCATCAATATTTGAAAAAATATCTGTTGTTGCACCACCAAGATCAATGGCAAGGATTGTCTCCTTTGTATCTTTATATCTTTTAAGTAAAAATTCTTCAACGGCAAGAGGGGTAGGTAGGATTTTATTTTTTGTATAGTTATAAATTCCTTTAAATCCGGGGGCGATTTTCATCACATGGTTGGTAAAGATATCCTGAATTATATTTTTTACCTTATAAACATTCTCATCCATAATCTTTGGTCTAATATTTTCCGAAAAATATATTTTATAGTGTTCGTTTAACAGTATTTCAATATATCTTCGTGCCTTGCTATTTCCTGCATAAATAAGAGGAATTTTTTCGCCTGTTAAATAATTTCTTGGAGTTCCGTAAGAAAGTATATAGGCAAGTTCAATAATATTTGAGGTACCGCCGCCTTCAATTCCACCTATAAATAGGATCATATCTGGTCTTGATTCTATGATTTTTGTAATCTTTTCAATCCTGGTCAAGGGGAAATCAAGGGTTACCTTATCTGCTATAACTCCACCCGATATCTGTGCTGCCCTTACAGCGGAATTTCCCGATATTGAAGAGGTGAGAGCAATAACAAGAATCTTTAGTCCACCACCGGCTGAACTTGTTATATAAATATTTTCCATTGGACAATCAACTGAATTATTCTTAAAAAGTTCTTTGATAGCGATTGTAACATCATTGTTTGGTGCTTCAACCGTTGTGGGTTGTCTGTCCTGAAGAATAATATTTTTTATGACATTGTCTTTTTTTTCAAAGCCAATAAGTTTTGTTGTTGTACTTCCAACATCAATACAGTAAATCATAATAATTCATTATAATCTTAAAAGACAAAAAAATCAATTTTAATGGGGACGGTGGTTAGTTTGATTAGTTTCCTCACGTATTATTATATATCTTCTTTAGCCATATTTCTTTTATCATTGGGAAATATTAATTTACAGTTTTAGAAATTATTTTCGTTCCTTTTTTGTTAAAATTCTAATTGTTGATATATAGGCATATAAAAATTTAGTAAGTTAATACAAACTAACCACCGTCCCCAATATAAACTCTAATGTTATTTTTTTTCAAATACTTAATGCCCCATTTCATCCCTATTCGTGGTTTTTTACCCCATCTTTCAGGGATCATTGACGGAACAATTAGAATATCACCGCTTTTTACCCTTTTATAGATATCGTTAAATAATATATCTTGACAGACGGCAAGTTTTAAAGTATGATTTTTGTAAATTATACAATCATTTATCGGTTCTTTCTTTATATGTGCTTCAAGAAATGGAATAGGATGATGTTTGTAGGTAAAGCTCTCATCATCTTTGGAAAATAATGCAGCCCAGGATTCATGCTTTTCCTCGTTCTTCTTTGTAAATCCAAACGCCAAAAAACCATTTTCCTTAAAGTAAGGTGCAAATATTGTTTTTATCTTGCCCTTTTCCTTTTGAAAATCCCTCTTAAATATATATTCATTCAGGATGGTACCGTCAAAACCCGCCATTCCATTGATAGTCTCAATAATATTAAGTTCCTTATAAAGTTTCGGTGTTGAGATATGAAGGTAAAATAAATTTTCATTTATCTTCTTTGGGAAAAAATTTAAAAATAGGATCACTACTATTGAAAAAATAATTCCCCTTTTGAAAGGAATAACGAGGATTATTATTGCAAGAATTATTGAAGAAAGATAGGGTCTTAACGGAAAATTGATATTAAATATATTTACTAACGGATACGATATCAAAAGAGGCGGAAAAATGGAAAGAGTATTTAGTATAAATTCAACGATGGCAAAAAGCGGAACAAAGAGAATCAATGAAAAGATATTTTTTTTAAAAAGTATCAGAAAAGAAATAAGGTATAAAATAAAGATCAAGAAAAAAGCAAGTAAATAATACCATTTGATCGCTCTCACTGTCCAGAAAGTATTAGATAAAAGCAAAAAGAAAAGAAAAAAAACTAAATGTGAAGTCCGTCTTTTTCTAAATAATATCCATAATCCAAAAATGAACAGCAGATAAAATACTAACGAGTTAGAGTAATAAAAAAAAGATAAAATGTATGAAAAAACCGCTATGCCAATAGCGTATAAAATATTACCTTTTACCTTTTTGAGACTCATTAACTATATCTTCAAGGTTCATAATTGTCGTCTGGTCGGTTACGATCACCTTTATATTATTTGAAAGTTTATTTACATAGAGCCAATTGCTATAGCCGGGATTTTGTTTTATTGCTTTACCGATTTGCTGAATCTTAGAAACCTCACCGGACGCCTCTATTTTTTTTCTTTCCGCTTCTTTTTGTTCTCTATCTAAAACATATTCCATCTTCTGGGCATGCTGTTCTGCAATCTGCTTCTCCTCAATCGCCCTTTGAAATTCCTTTGGGAATACAATATCCCGCAATAATAATCTATCAATAATGATCCCTTTATCTTTTATACTGTTTTTAAGACTTTCAAAAAGCTTTTCCTGAACCTCAGCCCTTTTTGAAGAATACAATTCCATAACTTTATATTGTGAAACCGTATTTCTGATCAAAGAACGAATTGCCGGACGAAGTATCTTTTCTTCGTAATTTTCTCCGATGGTTTTGTGTAATAAAACCAGCTTTTCAGTATCTAATCTGAACCATAGAGTAAGATCAACACCTACCTGTAACCCTTCTTTTGTAGGGGACCATACGGAATCGTCGCCGTAGACTTTACCTTCTGATTTTGCAACAGACATCGTATATTCCTGTATCCGAATATCGTATTTATCAAGTTTGTAAATAAAGGGAACAATTATGTGAAAACCCTGTGTAAGCGTTGAAAGATTTCCTCTTTTTGAAAGCTGATTAAATTTCACGATCGCAGTACCGGGTCTTACGATAACAACACCTTGGATAAGAATGATAATAAAAAGGATAATGGCTAAAATAGTAACAATCAATGCGGGCTTTATTCCGCTGCCTATTTTTTTCCCTTTTTCATTTACCCATTTGTGACCAGACGGCATAGAAGAAAAAATTATCACAATAGCACCGATGAGAAGTATCAAAAAAATTACAAGTCCCATAGAACCTCCTATTTTATTAGTTCGAAAACTAAATAATTATTATTCAAGCCATTTATTCCTAAATATCTTACGGAATAACCTTCATATTCAAAACTCTCTATTTCTGTATAAATTTTTGTATTTTTAAGAAAATATATGCCCGGTATATTACCTTCTTTTGTGTATATTAGCGGATATTCTGCTCTCTTAGAGATACTGATGGGCGAAATTATATTTACTCCCTTTGCAATAAGCGAGCCGATCGCACCTACTGTGCCTCCCGTTTCCGAATAGATAAATACACCGACACCATCATCCTCAAATAATAGGTTTCCGCCTTTTATGAAATAATCACCGGTTCCGAGTTGTGAGAGTCCCTCTTTAAACATTACTCTTTTTACATTCCCTTTATTCAGTAGGATCAATTTTTCTCTTTTTTCCGTTTCTGTTACAGCAAAAGCCCCGTTTTTGATCTTTCCAGCAGTATAACCCTCATATTCAACATTGATATTTAAAGCTTTTAATATGTAATAATTTGTTGAACCGTAATTGATCAGTATCATTTTATTTTTAAGTGCATCCATAAAAAAATCTTCTTTAATTAGGTTCGTAGCAATCTTTTCTTTTGCCTCTTCAATAGATAATATCTTCATTATTCTTTTCATTTTTCCACTACATTTTTATGTTTCCTTCTAAAATAGGAAGTAAATGTTTCTGAATATGATATTTTTCATCATCATCTACTTCTTTATAAAATTCCATTAAGACCCTTCTACATAAAATCTCGTAATAGATCTGTTTCTCCTCTTGTGCAAGGGTAGCAGCAAGTTCCATTGAACTAATTGCCTTTCTTATATCAATATCTTCATACATTATCCCTTTCAAGTAGAAATAATACATGAGAATATCATTTTTCTTTATTTCATTTATATTTATTTTATCCAAAATTTCTCGTGCTCTTTCTCTGTTATTTTCATAAAAATTTATTTCTGCTTCAAGCAGATCGATCTCGTAATTTCTTTGGAATTCAGTTTTAAGGTTATGATAGATCATTTTTGCACTTACAAAATCTTGAGCAAGCATAAAATTTTTTATCCGTTCCATATATGATAAATAAATCCCATTTTTGAGATGCAATCTTTTTGAAAGTCTATAATTCATGAGAAAATCTTGTTCCGCCTTTTTAAACTTGCTCATCAAACTGTAAACCTTACCTCTGCCGCCATAACTTATTGAAAGTCCGTAATTATCATCAAGATCATTTTTTAGATCTATTGACTTATTATAGTATTCAAGTGCTCTTTTAAAATTTCCGAGATCAAAATCAATGCGTCCTAAAACATCATAAAGTTTTGCCAAATTAAGTGAAATTTCTTCGTATAATAGGTAATTTTCATCAAAAATTTCAAAAAATTTAATTCCCATTTCAAGATTTCCACCTTGCTCTTCTAATAATTTTTTTGCAAGTTCCTGGTATATATCCTCTGCATAAGACATTTCTACAAGGGCAGCTTCCTTTCTCATCGTTTTCCAGTAAGCCATTGCAAGATGTCTCAACGCTCTTGCCTTTTCAAATGGCGTAATATCCTTATTTGATAATACCATTTCCGATATATTTATCACCTCATCATATTCTTTCTTATAATAATGATATAATGCCATTTCATTTAAGAATTTGTCGTTAATTGCAACTTTGTATTTAATTGACATTTTTTCTATTCTATCGATAGTTTTTTTTGAATCACCGAGCCTCTTCATTTTATTTTGGACCTCTAATATTTTAAGTTCCAATTTGAACGCATGTTGTGGTGTTGAGACTTTCTTAATAGCATTTTTAAAAAGTCTTATCGCCTCTAACCAAAGAGTTCCTTCATCCGTAGAGGCAAAGTTTATACCTTTCAAGTATTCTATTTCTCCAAAATTAAAAAGTTCATGAAAAATATCAACAATTTGGGGATCAAATAGAATTCCTCTATTTTCAAGGATCTCTTTCATTGCTTCATTACTAGTTTTTTGTCTTCTGTAAACTCTATTTGTTGTCATTGCATCAAAACTGTCACAAACAGCAATGATCCTTGAGATCAACGGAATTTCCGTATTTGATAATTGATCAGGATAACCGCTGCCGTTCCATCTTTCGTGATGGTGCTTTATTATTTTAGCGATCTCCTTTAAAAACGGATGTCTACTCAATATGTGCTGGGCATAGATTACATGTTTCTCCATCTCAATGGCTTCTTCTCTTGTGAATTTCCCTTTCTTTTTAAGAATGGCTTCGGGGATTTTTGCTTTTCCAATATCGTGGAGTTGAGCGGCTAAATATGTTCTGAAAATACTATCCTTGTCCAAATCAAGCCTTTCTACTATCTTCATTGAATACAATCTTACCCGTTCCGAATGCCCCCAGGTATATTTATCCTTTGCATCAATTGATTCTGTCAAATACTTTATCGAAAGTATAAATAAGTCTTGTGCCCTTAATTGGAATACTTCTCTCATTTTATAAAATGGTACCCTGGAGAGGATTTGAACCTCCGACCCATGGATTAGGAATCCATTGCTCTATCCTCTGAGCTACCAGGGCTCTTTTTATTATTATATCAAATTAAAAAAAATAGTCAACATCTTTCGGTTTTAAAATAATCTCGGCGGATCTTTGCCGGGATTGTATCCCAAATATCTCAAAGCTTCACGGGTGATGACCCGTCCCCTTTGCGTTCTTTTTATAAATCCGATCTGAATCAAATATGGTTCATATATATCTTCTAATGTCTCCTTTGCTTCCGAAAGAGCAATGGCAAGTGTAGATAATCCCACAGGACCGCCATTATATTTCTCTGCAATGATCCTCAAAAGCCGCTTATCAATATTGTCAAGCCCCTTCTCATCTATCTTTAATTTTTCAAGTGAAAATATGGTAATATCAAAATCAATAATTCCCTTACCTTTTACCTGTGCATAATCCCTTACTCTCTTTAAGAGACGAATAGCAATTCTTGGTGTGCCTCTTGATCTTTTTGCGATTTCTTTTGCCGCATCATCTGTTATTTCAATATTTAAAACCTTTGAATCCCTAATAATGATCTTTGCAAGGTCTTCATAGTTATAAAATTCCAATCGGTTTATTATCCCGAATCTGTCTCTTAAAGGCGAGGTCAGCATTCCCGCCCTTGTTGTAGCACCGATCAGGGTAAAATGCGGAACATCCAATCTGATCGTCTTTGCCGAAGGACCTTGTCCAATTATAATATCAAGTGCAAAATCCTCCATTGCAGGATAAAGTGTCTCCTCAACCGATCTATTCAATCTATGTATCTCATCTATTAAGAGTATGTCCTTTTCCTCTAAATTTGAAAGTATCGATGCAATATCTTTTTTTCTTTCAAGGGCGGGACCGGTTGTTATGTGAATATTGACACCAAGCTCCTGAGCCATTATATAGGCAATTGTGGTTTTACCAAGTCCCGGCGGACCATAGAGAAGTATATGATCAAGGTGTTCATCACGTTCCTTTGTTGCCTGAATAGCAACCTTGAGTTGTTCAACAACATCCTTTTGCCCGACAAATTCCGTTAATTTTTTGGGCCTTAATGTTTTTTCGATCTCTTCTTCACCATTAAATTGAGAAGGCATATTGATATCATTATTCATTTTTTAACACCTTTTTTATGATCTCTTTTGCGGATAAATCAGGGAATTTTTTTTCAATTTCGGATAATTTTTTATCAATGTAACTTTTTTCAAAACCCATTGAAAGAAGTCCGGTTTCAGCATCTTCATATTCACCGGAAACCAAAACCGGTGTTTCACCTTGAATTGAAACAAATTTTCCACTAAGTTCAAGTATGATCCGCCCCGCACTCTTTTTACCGATCCCCGAAACATGTGAAAGGGCTTCAATATCCTCATTTTGAACAATTGTAAGTAACTTTTCAAATGTGAATGTATCCAGTATTGAAAGTGCGGTTTTCGGTCCGACTGAATTTATTCCGATAAGCACCTTAAATGCCTCTTTTTCTTGCTCGGATAAAAATCCATAAAGACTCATTCCATCTTCTTTTACTTTAAGGTATGTATAAATAAAGTAGTTTTTTGAGATATCCAATTTTCTTATATTTCTTATTGTAGAAAAAATACCGAATGTAATTCCCGATATTGTTTTTATAGTAATTTTATTTTGGCTTTTTTTTATTATCTGTCCTTCAACACCTTCTATCATTTTAATATCCTTATTTTTCTTGAATAAATATGACAAAGGGCTGCTGCTATGGCATCTGCTGCATCATCGGGACTCGGAATTTCATCCAACCTTAAAATTCTCTTTACCATTTTTTGAACCTGTTTTTTATCTGCTCGCCCATAACCGGTAACGGAAATCTTTATCTCGTTGGGATTGTAATTGAATATCTTTACATTAGCCATTGCAGCGGTAAGAAGAACTACTCCTCTTGCTTGTCCAACTTGAAATGCGGTTTTTTGATTATTGGTAAAATACAAACTTTCAACTCCCAACTCATCCGGTTTATAGATTTTTATAAGTTCCTTTAATCTATTATGTATTATCAGTAATCGTTCAGCATCTTTTAATTTTTTATCAGTTTCAATTACACCATAATTCAATAGTTTCAGATTGCTGCCTTTCTTTTCAATGAATGAATAACCTAATAGGGCAATTCCGGGATCAATACCGAGAACTATCATTCCTTTTCGCTTTCCTTTTTCCTAACTTCAATGATCTTCTTTGAGATATTTTGTGGTACCGGTTCATAATGAGAAAATTTCATGGTATAAAATCCTCTACCTCCGGTCATACTTTTCAATGTATTCAGATATGTAAACATCTCTGCCAAAGGAACACTTGCCTTAACAACAATCTTGTGCCCTTTTCTCTGATCAGTTCCTTGGATCTTTCCCCTGCGTCCGGAAAGATCACCCATTATATCTCCCTGATTTTCTTCGGGAACTATTATCTCAAAATCATATATGGGTTCAAGAAGGATCATCTTGGCACTTTTGCATGCTTCTTTAAAACCGAGTGATCCTGCAATCTGAAACGCCATATCGGAAGAATCAACGGAATGATAGGAACCGTCAAAAAGCGTTACTTTTATATTGACAATCGGAAATTCTGCAAGAACACCTTTCTCCATAGCACCCTTAACACCTTTCTCTACAGAAGGAATATAATTTCTTGGTATCGAACCACCGACAATAGCATTTACAAATTCATAGCCCTCCGGATTAGGTTCAACGCGGAGGTAAGTGTCGCCGAATTGGCCATGTCCACCTGTTTGTTTCTTATATCGTCCCCTCGCTTCCGCTTTTATTGTTATCGTTTCTCTGAATGGAACCTGTGGAGTTGCCGTATCAACCTCAACACCGAATTTTGTTTTGACCTTTTCAAGAATCATATTGAGATGTGAATCACCCATTCCGGAAAGAATGAATTCACCAAATTCTTTATCCATATAGGAATTAAATGAAGGATCCTCCCTGTTCAACTTTTGTAATGCAATTGATATCTTTTCCTGGTCATCTTTTGACTTCGGTTGTATTGCTATTGAATATATCGGTTCGGGATATTCCATTGTTTTCACTATAATACAATCCTCTTTCGTTGAGATTGCATCTTTCGTTTCTGTAACTTTCAATTTTACAAATGAAGCGATATCACCTGCCGATACACCCGGCACCTCTCTTTTTTTATCTCCCAATATCCAATATATCTGCCCTGCCTTTTCTAACTTTTCCTTTGTAACATTATAAAATTCACCGCTTGAGTCAATTTTTCCGGATGTTATTTTTATATTGATAATATCTCCAAGATGTTGATCCGATATTGTTTTAAAAACAAAACCGGAAAGGGGTTCATTTTCATTTCTTTTTAACTTGTGATCCTTATCTTGCATCTTTACCGCCATTTCTCCAAGCTCATTATATTTTGGAAAATAATTAGAAATAATATCCGCAGCAACATTCACACCTGCGTTTTTTGTAGCAGATGTAGTGAAGAGCGGTCTAAACTTTTCATTGATCATTCCAAGTTTTAAACCCTTCTTAATATCTTCCTGATCAAGTTCCATAGTTTCAAGATACTTTTCGGTTAATTCATCGGATGCTTCTGCAATTGCTTCAACCATTCTTTCGTGGAATTTAGATGCCATTTCTTTGTATTCATCCGGTATTTCCGTAATTTCAGGTTTTCCGCTTGCATCCTTGTATATGTATGCTTTTTGATCAAGCAAGTTGATTATACCTTTAAAGTTCCCTTTTTCTCCCATTGGTAATGTAATCGGAGCAATACCAAGGGATGAATATACACTGATATCCTCAAAGGCTTTGTTGAATTCCGAATTTTCCTTATCCACACCATTGATGATAAAAAATGACGGTACCTTCATCTCATCTATTAATTCAACTGCTTTTTCAAGCCCGACCTCTATTGCCGATCCCGGATTTACAAAAAGTGCTGCAATATCCGTAGCATATAATCCCGATATAATTTCGCCCTGAAAATCCAAAAAACCGGGAGCATCCAATATTTGGATCTTTGTGTCATTATGCTCCACATACCCAATTCCAAGATTAACGGACTGATTTTTTGTTTTTTCTTCCGCTCCGAAGTCAAGCAATGTATTACCTTCCGATATCTTTCCGATCCTTGTGGTTAATCCTCCATTAAAAAACATTGCTTCGGCAAAAGATGTTTTGCCGCTGCTATTGTGTCCGAATAAACCTATTGTTATTTTCTTATCTGATGTGTAGGTTTTCACTTTTATTCCTCCTCATAAGTTATATTATCTGGTATATCCAAATTGGAAAATATATTGGAAACATCTTCTAATTCATCTAAAATATTTAACAATTTTAATAATCTTTTTGTTTGATCGTCTTCTAATTTTATAGGATTTTGGGCTATATAGGTGATCTCTGAACTATCCGGCAAAACATTCTTTTTTCTAAGGGTATCGGATATAATAAAAAGGTCCTTATAATCGCATGTAATATAGTATCCTTCATCTTCTGTTTTCATATCCTCGGCACCAACTTCTATAATAAGCTCCATCAGATCATTCTCTGAAATCAGTTCTTTTTTTACAAATATTTCTCCCTTTTTATCGAAATTCCAGATGACACAGCCAGGTTCGTCAAGCTTTCCACCATACTTTGATAGGGTGTGTCTTACATCCGCTGTTGTTCTATTTTTATTATCTGATATCGTTCTAATGAGAAGTGCGATCCCAAACGGTGCTCTTCCTTCATAGATATGTTCTTCATAGACAACACCCGGAAGTTCGCCTGTTCCCTTTTTAATTGCCTTGTCAATATTGTCTTTCGGCATATTTGCTGCTTTCGCTTTGTCGATTGCAGATCTTAAAGCCGGATTCATATCGGCATCGCCGCTATTTTTTGCTGCAATAGTAATTTCTTTTGCGATCTTTGTAAAAATTTGTCCTCTTTTTGCGTCTGCAACACCTTTTTTTCGCTTAATGCTACTCCATTTACTATGACCGGACATAACTGCTCCTAATTTACTTTAATTTATTATTATAACAAATTTTAATTTTTATTTCAAATGGAAAATGAGAGAACTTCATTCAAACATTTCAAGCTGTTTCTTTAGAAGTTTCTTTTCTCCTTCCTTTTCGTTAATCTCCAGTATCTTACCTTTATAATTTATTATTATGTTATTGGAAAGTGAAAAATACTTGACAAGATCGGGGTATTTATCTAAAAGCTGAAAATATCCATCCGAGAATGTCTGAACTTTTAGATCTGTCTTCTGACCTTTTTTTATATCAAGTGTGTTCCAGACATTACCTTTTTTTACAAAGCTCTGTTGAGCAATATTTGAAAGGGTATCAATAATTACCTTAGTCCCCTCTTCGTTGTAATATACATTGGATTGAGCTGTCTGTGCATACTTCATTGTTTTGAGTTTCTTGCTTTGTTTAACGGCATGCCGACCGCTTAATTTATCCATAGCAGGCTTCGCTATAGATTCGAACCTGACCCTTGAATCGGCTTTACTTACAGCAATGGAATCCTCTCTTGCCAAAAATGATGTATATTCCGTAACTATTCCATACTTCTTTGAAAGTCTAATGATCTCATCAATAAGTTCCTGATCATTATTAAGTCGCACCTGTTCGGTTAGATAACCTATCTTTCTTGCTGCCCAGATATAGGCAATCGTTGGAGAATGGCTATTCTCAATCGGGAAATCAACCTTTTTTTTATAAACGATCTTATCCCTTCCAATAATGCCTCTCAAAATGATGTCTGCATTTCCATTCCTTTTATATCTTCCTGCAATAACAAGTTGGCTCCCTGAAAAAAGGTCTGGAAGCTCCTTTGGAAATACATCATAAATATCTATACCTGAAACGGAAAATTTAAGTTCTGCAAGAAATGGATTTTGTATCTTTGAATAGAAATTTGATATCTTTATTTCAATATCTTCCTCAGGTTCTATATATTCGGAAAAGCCCTTATTCTTATTTGCGAGTTTATCTAAAAAATGGGTATTCACATCATAGCCGACACCCCAGACAAAAAGTTTTGTATTTGTTCGATTCTTTTTCGCCACATTATTAAGTATCTTTATAACATTTGTAGTACCGACGGTTGGAAGTCCATCGGTCAGAAATATGAGATAGTTCCTTGTCTCGCCCTTCAGGTAAGAAAGTCCCTCCTCAAGAGATGTATAAATATCCGTTCCGCCATTGGCATTGAAATCCTTGATAAATGCTATTGCTTTCTTTACATTTCCGGAATTTGCCTTCAAAAGCGTCCTTGAAAGTCTTTCTATGTAATCACTGAAGGCTATTATATTGAAGTTATCTTTTTCATTTAGATGTTCGATACAAAATTTCAATCCGGCTTTTGCTTGAACGATCTTCTTCCCGCTCATTGAACCGCTTCTGTCAAAAACAAAAACAATGTTCTTTGGTTGTATATTTTTTTTATCAACCTGGCTTTTCGGTGCAAATAATGCGGCAAAAAAACCGTCTTCATTACCCTCTTTAAATGTGATCAGATTTATACCGACATCCTTCTTTGAAATCGAGTAATAGAGTATAAAATCCTTATCCGGGATAATATTGTTTTTTTCAAAGGAAATTCTTGCACTTTTTTCTCCCCTTTCACTAATAGATATATCATGAGTAGTTGAATAGATGTTCCTTATGGGTTCATTGGATTTGATATTGCATTCAATAAACACCTCTTTTATCTTTTCTTTTCCAAGATTCTCTATCTTAAGGGGATACCTGTATCTTAGCAATCCGTTCTCATTATTGAGCATCTCGGTATATTCCATCTCTATTTTCTTATTTTTACCGGCTCCAATTGGAAATATCCTGACTCTGTATGCCTTTGAATTCATCCATTCCAACAGACCGGGATCTCTCATTCTTCTAACAATATCGGAATATATCCTTCTGGCTTCGGCGGCATCAAGGAGTTCCCCTTTAAGTTTTTTCCCTTTTTCCCAGATATTGAATTTCGTTATAACCGCCCCTTCGGGTACAGGAAAGATATAATCCCCTTCAAAAATAAAATTATTGGGATTGTGAAATTCCTGAACCACTTTTGTTGTAACAAGCTGATTATCTACATTTATATACACCTTATGGTAATTTACCGTTAAATGGCGTATAGGCACCGGTCTCGGTCTCGGTCTTGGGATAGGAATGATATATCCATCGGAAAATACGGACATAAATACAGCAAAAACAAGAACAATAGATAAAAAATTCTTAATTTTCATCTTTACCTCCTGGTTATCATAACTCAACTTTATTTTACCACTTTTGTATTTTTTTTTCAAGAAAAATATTTAGAATCTCTCTTTACATTTTACAAATATTTTGATACAATAAAAAATTAAAGAGGAGTGACTATGGAAAAGATAGTTGAATGTGTACCAAATTTTTCCGAAGGAATTGATCTTCAAAAGATCGAGGAGATCAAAAAGGCAATATTATCCGTTAATGATATTGTTCTTCTTGATGTTGATCCGGGAGCAGCAACGAATAGAACGGTAGTAACCTTTGTCGGTCAACCGGAAGCGGTGGGTGAAGCTGCATTTAGAGCAATAAAAAAAGCGAGTGAGGTTATTGATATGTCAACCCATAAAGGTGAGCACCCGAGAATGGGAGCAACCGATGTTTGTCCATTTGTACCTGTTGCAAATATGAATATGGATGAAACAGTAGAACTTTCAAGAAAGGTTGCCGAAAGGGTTGGGGAGGAACTGAATATTCCCGTTTTTTTATATGAATACTCTGCAATTAAAAAGGAGAACAGATCCCTGGCACACATTCGTGAAGGTGAATATGAAAAAATGGAAGAAAAGTTAAAGAGAGAAGATTTTAATCCGGATTTCGGACCCAAAAAATTTCATAAGGAAGCGGGAGTGACCGCTATCGGTGCAAGAGAATTCCTTATTGCATACAACCTCAATTTAAATACAAAAAATGTCAAAATAGCGAACAAAATAGCAAAGGAAATAAGAGAAAAAGGTAAGGTTATAAAACAAAAAGATGGAACAAAAAAACAAGTTCCGGGACTTTTGAAGTCGGTCAGGGCAGTCGGATGGTATATTGATGAATACGGTATAGCACAGATATCCGTTAACCTTATAAACTACAAGATAACTCCTCTTTGGAAACTTTTTGAGACAGCGGTAATGGTGGCGGAAAAACATGGAATACGAATTACGGGAAGTGAACTGGTTGGACTTATGCCGCTTCAGGCATTAAAAGAGACGGGTGAGCATTTTTTACATAAAGCAGGAAATATGAGAGGAATACCTGAAAAGACGGTTCTTGATATTGCCGTAAGATCTCTTGGACTTTCCGAACTTTATCAATTTAACCTTTCCGATAAGGTAATTGAATATAAAATAGCAAAAAGAGGAATCTTGACCTCATTAAGTCTTAATGATTTTAATAATGAGCTTTCATCTGATTCACCTGCACCGGGTGGGGGTTCCGTTGCTGCACTTTCCGGTTCAATATCGGCTTCATTGGTTTCAATGGTAGCAAATCTTACTTTTGGAAAAAAGAAATATCAAAATGGCTGGAAAAAGGCTGAAGAAATTGGAATGAAGGCACAGAAAATAAAAGACGAAATAATGAAGATCGTTGATAGCGACACCGAACTTTTTAATGATTATATGACGGCAAGAAAACTTCCAAAAGGGACACTCGAACAAAAAACATTAAGGAAAGAGAAAATAGAAGAGGCATCAATAAAGATAACAGAATCACCGTTGGGTCTTCTTAGAAAACTTTCAGAACTCCCAAATATTTTAATAATTATTGCTAAAAAAGGTAATCAGAATTCTATTTCCGATGTTGGCGTTGCCGCTTCAATGTTGAGAAGTGCAAGTGAGGGTGCCTATCTGAATGTTTTGATAAATCTTCCGTCAATTGAAAACAAAGAACTGCAAAGACAATTCAAAGAGGAAGCGGAAATACTTTACAAAAAACTTATTACCGCATCAAATAGTGTTTATAGAAAGATATTAAAAAATCTCAAACAATAGTGAGTTCATTCAAAAAGATACTGTTGCCTTCCATTCTCATTTTGTTTCTCGGATGTTCTTATGAAAATACACAGTTAAAAAAAAAGAGCGCGGAGTTCAACCTTTTTGCACTTGCAATTGCACCGACAGAGGATATAAATAATGAATTACCGATCATTGATGTCAGTGGAACTATATTCGATTACCTTTATAAAAATACATCATCCAAATTGATTAGAAAGGGTGCCGTCAATGATTTTTTGAAAAAGAACAACATTAATATTTTCCAATTGCGGGGTATTAAGATAAGGAACAGGATTTCTTTTTTTACCGGTAGCGATTATATTCTATTGAACAAAATTGAAAAAAAGATCTATACTACGGAAAAAAGCGAAGGAAAACTTGCCGAGATTGTCTGCACAATCACTATATCCGGTGAGATCATTGATATAAAAAACGATAAGGTAATGGCAAAAGCAGAAGGCACCGGAAATTTCAGGAGGGTTAAAATGCTTACAAGGTTTCCTTACTATCTTGAAATAACACCGGTAAAACAAAAGATCATTTCAGAAACCGCAAATGCCGCTGCTTTGAATATGGTAAAGAGGTTGATAAGGGAATAAGGGAATAAGAAAATAAGGAAGTAAGGGAATAAGAAAATAAGGAAAACAATATTAAATTCCGAAAAGCCATAAAAGAGGGACATTACCGAATACAATTGACAATGGACAATGGGCAATTGACAATGAAAAAAAGACAAATACAAACTCAGAAAACAAGC
>JAUXGM010000063.1 GCA_030622125.1 bacterium
ACACGATGCAAGCAACGTATGTCCCGCTTGTTTTCGGAGTTTGTAGTAGTCTTTTTTTTCATTGTCAATTGTCAATTGTCCATTATCAATTGTTTTCGGTAATGTCCCTCTTTTGTTTGGGACGGGGTTTAATATTGTTTTATTTATTTTCTTATTCCCTTATTGCCTTCTTTCAGCGAACTTTGTTCGCTTCGCTCATCATTTCACAACAGCAAATTTCATTGTATAGGTATTGCCGGCAACATCGTAGATCGCAAGGAAGTAAATTCCGGATGCTATTTTTATTCCTTTTTGGAAGTCATTATATTTTATTCTAAGATCCCAATAATAAGAGATGTATCCCTCGTCATTCTGGGTATCGGATATTGTAAAATCCCTATTATCAATAAGATGTCCTGAACTGTTATATATTTCAATTTTATCTGTTGTAACCGGAAGGTAAAAATTTACTCCTGTTCTAATAGTTGCCGGATTTGGAAATATCTTAAGATCAATAAAATGAGATATCGCTTCACTGTAAATTGATCTATTGTGAACATTGTCATAAGCTGATATATAAAAATAGGGATAGAAAAGATTATCAATAACAAAATAATTCCCAGTGGATGTTGCAAGTATTTCAGCGTCATTTACAGCATCCGGATCTTTCTCTAATGAATCAAAACCGCCTTTTAACTCATAGTAAGTTGCATTACCATCATAAGCATCATCCCCCGTATTTGTAAAATATACATAATATTTATTTCCTTTTTTAATGATATATCTGATTTTCGGTGGAGCCGGTGGGTAAAAATCAACAGCACCGATGAGACCTCCATAAGTGTATGGCACACAAAGGAAAGTACCGAAAAACACATCATTTATCTTATGAGATGTCACCAATGTCTGTATAATTGCCGGATTATAATATTTATAGGTAATTCTGTAATCCGTTAATTCTTCTTCATAAATGGTGTTGTCGGCGGCTATTTTAAATATTCTTCCATTTCCGTAACCGGAGGATTTTCCTGTAGAACATGTTCCTCCGTATATTTCACCGTTCAATTCAACTAAATCGGTTATTTTATAGGTTTCAGAATTTACGGTTGCTCTTCCGAGATCAACACCTTTTTTCTCAATTAGATCATAATAGAACACCCTGCCGCCGTACTCTGTTGAAGGAGATGATGTTCCTCCATATATTTTTCCGTTATAATATTTCAAAGCGAAAATCATTTTAAAATTATGATTATCATTGCCGAAAAATGAACTCTCGGGTAGAAAAAGTTCGCTTAAAGTATTATCTTTATCCAATTTTAATATTCTTGGTATTGCAGCAGTTAAACAGCAGCTTCCGAAATAAACATTTTCACTATCTGAGGTTGCAGAGACAAACCAATAATCTCTATTTCCGGTTTCAGAATGTATGTCTTTTGCCATTGTGTCTATAAAACTCATTGTCTCAGGATCAAATACCTCAATCATTGCTGTTCCCAATCCATCATCAGCAGATATATAGATAAGAGGATATTTATTCGTTCTTGGAGGGCCTGCCGTTACGGCGTCTATAACCTTCATATTATTAGGACTTTCATCAACCTTCTGATATCCCGGTATATCTTTATATATTTCGTCGTAGTTCATCTTGAAAATACCGTAATTACCCGGCTGATTCCAATTGATATCGGCAATAAAGAGAATTGAATCCGACGTACTATTTTTACTTAATATTTCTATTGCTTTAATATTTGTATAAATTGTCAAAGTGCTCAATGTTACAAGTGCTCTCGGATAACCGCCAATAGAAGATGTTGGGTTGTATGGTAGATCAAGTTCCGGATCAAAGTAGAAAAGTATTCCTTTTCCACCATCAGCACTGCCTCCTGTGCCTCCGAAGATCAACCCGGCGGGAGATTCGGTTAGGGACCAGATCACATACTCTCCCATAAAGGATTTTAATGGAATGGAAGGATCATTGGGATCATAGGTTACATATCTTGTATTACAAAAAATAATTACAGAGGCAATGAAAAAGATAATAATATTAATTTTCTTCATAGGTATGACGTATTGTTTCAATAAAGATATCCCAATTTTTAAGTAGTATAGTAATTAAAGTAGGATCAAAGGTCTTTCCTGCATCCGTTTTTAATTCCCTTTTTAGTTGGATGAAACTTTTTTTCTTTTTGTACGGTCTTTCCGAAAGTATTGCATCTATTGAATCTGCGATAGTTATCACCCTAACATATAGCGGTATCTGTTCTCTACTTATTCCTTGTGGATAACCCTTGCCGTTCCATTTCTCATGATGGGAAAGAATAGATTTTTTTATTTCATCGGGATAGTCGTAATTCTTGATCAAATTATATCCGATCTCAGGATGTTTCTTTATTTCATTATACTCCAGTTCCGAAACTTGTTTTTTTGCCAACAAGATTTTATCGGTAATTCCAATTTTACCAATATCATGTAAATACGAAGCTAAACGCATATCCATTTGATTGACATTCAACGAAAAAAGTTCGGAAAGAATTATTGCTATTTCTGCAACATGTTTACTATGATTGATTATCTCGGGATCTTTATACCCCAATATAGTCATAAGAAGATTGATTGTTTCATTTGTAGTATTACTAAGTTTTGTAAATAATTTAACCATTTCTTCTTTTGCCAATATCTCTTTTTTGAGAAGTTCAACAAAATTAAAAAAATTCATTTCGGGGGAAAAAACATCAGACCAATGAAATATAAGAACATAGTTAATATTTTCTTCCTTTATTGGAGTTGCAAAAAGTGATACCGTTTTATCGTTGATGGTAGAACAAAATAGAAACTCTTTGAATAACGGACTATTTCCGGCATTCAGCAGAAATATATCCTGATTTTGAAGGATTTTTAAGAATTCAGCATCCTCTGATATTACAATATTTTCTCTTCTATATAATCCTTCTGAAACAATGTTATAGTATTTATGATTACTCAATCCGAAAATTTCAAATGAATATAGTTTATATGTATTATAAATTTCTTTTGAAAAATTTTTCAACAAAGTAACCGTATCAATATTATAGTTCAGAGACAATTGACTTATTCTATATAATAGGTCAAATTGTTGGCTATTTATAGTAAGTTTTTTCTGTGAAAAATACTGATTAATAACTTTTTTTACTACTTCTTGGAAAACAAGTTTTTTTTCAGGAGTATCTATTACCCGGATGAAAAAATTACCGGAAGGAATTTTTATATAGAAATCATAGTATTCTGTCTGATAATGGAGTAGTATTTCCTCGCTATTCGGAAATATATTAATGCCTTCATTATAAATAAGACCTTCTTGAATAATTAACGGAGGCTCGGTGGAATAAACTACAATAGCATTTTTTTTGATCAATGTTTGACAGGTTGTTTTAAATGAACTGTTCAAAACCTCATTTATTCCGTTGAAAAATTGTTTATCACTATTTGTATAATTCAATATATTAAATATATCAATGATTGATGAAAAAAATTGATAATTACTCGTAACCTCTGAATGTTTCTCCTGAATATAAAATATTGTGGAAAGAATAAATGATATTAACAAAAGATTATTATAATCATTTTCTGTAAAAACCCCATTAATTTTATTTGAAACATCAAAAACACCAATAATCTCATTCTCTTTATATATTGGTGCCATCAAAATATCACGAATGTTATTGACAATTTTTCCTTTACTAATAAACAATTTACTTTTTTTTAGATCTTTTTCATATATCGGTCTTCCAGATGAAAAAACCATTCCGGGAATGCCTTCTCCTTTTTTAAATCTATGATTATCTATATTTTTTGGCTGAATACCCCAATATTTATATGGTTTTAATAGTTCTTCTTTTTCATCCCACAGCCATATAACAATATTTTCACAATTTAGAGATTTATAAGTAAAATCTCCTATTGCAAAAATAATATGATTTAGATCTTTTGAAAAGGTGATTTCACGAATAATTGCAAGAAGATCGGTAAGAAAATTACTAAATTGGGCGGCCTTTTTTTTCAAATTATTTGCTATTCTTTTCTATTTCAGTAATTGCTTCATCAATTTTTTTCCCTATTCCTGGACCGAAATTTGGTTTAATATCTTTTAGAACCGGAATTATTTCAGAATTTCCTATTTTTTCAAAAACACCTAAAAGTGATGTAATATACCTAATATCTCCGGTATCTTTGATCTCCTTTTCTGCAATTTCGTATCCCTTAGCAGAATCAATCGTATTTATTGCTTTAATAATGTTTATTTTCAGTGTTACAGAAGAAATATCCGAATTAAGTAATACCTCTAATTTTGGAACTGCATTTTTGTTTCCTATCTTTGCAAGCGTATCAATTGCCATTGGTAAAGTTGGATCATTGATATTTTCCGATTTCAAAAATCCCGCAATTGTATCTATTGACTTTGCCGATTTTAGTAATCCCAACCCTAAAAGCGATTGCACTACGACCATTATTCTACTATCATTTAGATGCTCAATCAAAATATCCTCTGCTTTTGGTCCGCCGATCTTGCCGATTGCAGCAGCACAGTTGCCTGCAAGGGAAAGATTGTCGGTTTGATCCAAAACATTAACAAGTTTATCAATTGTTGCTTCTGGTCCCCATGCTTTTAAAATCTCTATTCCTGCATTAACAATATCCTCATCCTGTGCACTCATTACATTAATAAGCTTATCAAATGTCTTTTCGGGGGATAATTTTGAAAGCATTTTAATTCCTTCTGCACGTTCACTTTTTGAATAAAGTTTATTTATTGCAATGTCTACGCTACTACCGCAGTTAAAAAACAAAATCGCAGATAAACCAAGAACAATAATTCCAATGAATTTTTTCATCACACAAACCTCCTGTGTTATATTGTTTATTATATTTTTTTTTTACTAAAAAATCAAGAATTTAGGTTTTTTTAAAAATAAGATTTTTTTTAACCACGGATTATACGGATTATAGATACTTCGGCTAAAGCCTCAGTATGACGGACAGGGATGGATTCTTCTTTCTCTGCGCTCTTTGCGTCTCTGCGGTGAGGTAGTTCCTTATTTCTTTATATTTTAACCAGGATTCCGCCTTTTAAAAAAAGAAAATAGATCTGATCGGTTACTATCAAGCCGGTAGATAAAGTTAAATGAAGCTTATCTGTATAAAAATACTCATATTTTCCGCCAAATGTTATGCTTCCAAAAATACCACCCTGGTTGGAATCTCCCTTTCTGATCTCTTCTGAAATTACATTGAATATAGCGAAACAGGATATATTAGATTTAAAAGATTGCAGGAAAGAATAATCTATCCCCAGTCCAAGAGAGATAATATGGAGTTTTACATTTTCATAGTATCGTGATGGAAAAATATTGTAACTAAAATCAATAAAGTAATTGTAGGTAAAATCATTTTTTGTAATGGGAAGTTGCAGCGAAAATCCATGCCCCGTATTTACGACCTTAGATAATGAAAAAAGCGGAATGTTTGCACTGCTACTTACCTCTACATTCATTGAAAATACTAATGAGAACAAGGATATAAACACTATTAAGCTAAATTTTTTCAATTTTTCTGATTCTCCTTAAATGTCTACCACCCTCAAATTTAGTTTTGACAAATGCATTTAAAATAGGTGATAATTCTTTTTTATCGAGAAACCCGCCTCCTAAAACGAGTAGATTAGCATTATTATGTCTTCTTGCAAGTGACGCATACTCTTTACAATAACAAAGAGCTGCACGGACACCTTTAAATCTGTTTGCTGAAATAGACATTCCGATACCTGTTCCGCAGATTAAAATACCATAAGCTATTTCTTTTTTTTGAACTGTTCCGGCAACGCTATGTGCAATATCGGGATAATCTACCGAATTACCATTAAATACACCTACATCCAAATACCTTATCTTCATACTGCTAAACCATTTTTTGATTTCTTCTTTTAGTTCGAATCCGGCGTGGTCGGAGCCCAAAGCAAATTCAACATCAAGTCCTTTTATTGAACCCTTTCCTTTTCTCAATAATTTATAGCCATTATCACAGATCTCAATTATTGTTGATGGAATTTTTGCATTACTTTCTATTTTTTTTTTGCCATATATATCTTTGATAATTTTATTATTAAGTGATTTTCCATTTTTATCTGCACTTGTGGCAGCAAGCGGTTTCCCAATTTTTTTTATAAGATCATTCAATCTTTTGTTTTTTATATATCGTATCCCGATCTTTCCATCTTTTACAATAAATGGAAGATCAAATTTTGTTTTTACAATTACCGTAAAGTGTCCAGGTAAAAATTTCTTTAATAACCTGGCATCGTTTTTTTCAACACCAAGAATTTTTAACTGTTCAAAATCGGATATAAATACCTGGAAGGGCTTACTATCATCTCTTTTTTTGATCTTTTGTAGCTTTTGAATTCCCCTTTCGTTATCATACATCGTAAATAACCCCGGAACCGTATCTGTTTCTAATACAACGATCTTCTGTTGTAAAAGTTTTTTTTCAATGCTCATAATTTTATTACTTCACTTGGATGATCGGGATAAGTTTTTACCAAATTTAAATTATTTTTCTTTAAAAAATTACTATTAAATAATTTATTGATCAAATCAATATGATTATTCTCCTCGCTTATATGAACAGGCACGATATATTTTAAAGTAGTTCCCCTCTCTATCAAATTATTTGCAAAGTCAAAACTTTGTTCATTTGAAAGATGACCTTTTTCGCTTGTAATCCTTTTTTTTAAGTGCCACGGGTATCTGGAACCTAAAAGAAGGTTGACATCGTGATTGGTCTCAATTACAAGAATATTGATATCCGAAACTTTATCCACCAAATTTTCAGGGATCTCACCGGTATCATATAGAATAAGCATAGAACCACTATCATCTTTTAATAAAAAGCCGGAGTTACTTAAACTATCATGTTTTAGAGGAAATGTTTTAATTTGAAAATTTTTACCGAGTATCATCTCATTTTTATTAAGCGGAATACCGAGTTCATAATTTTCAATTTTGTTTTTTAAAATATAAGAAGATTTTTTTTGAATATAAAATTTAATTTTATGATGCCTCAAGAAAACATCTAATCCCTTTGTGTGATCCTGATGCTCATGCGATACTAAAATGAAATCGATATTTTCAGGAGATTCACCAATTAAATTTAATCTTTCCTTTATTTGTTTATATGATAAGCCGACATCAATTAATATCTTTGAATTTCCAAGTTCACAAAAAATTGAGTTCCCTTTGCTGCCTGTTCCTAAAACCGATGTCTTCACTTTTTTACTCTGTTCTCTAATTCTTCTTTCAGAACACCGATTATATTTTCTATATTTTTCCTATTGCTGCCTGTTAATTCAAACATCTTTTGATAAATATTAAGAGCATCATGAAGGTTGTTTCTTTGGATGTAAATATAGCCCAGGATATTTAATGCTTCTTCATCATTAGGGAATTCCTTCAAATGCAATTCAATCTCATCGAAAGCCTTTTCAAGATGACCAAGTTCAATATACTGCTTAGCCAATTTAAAATGGGTTTGTGTGATCTTCGGATCAATTTCTTTCGCTTTTTCATAATATTTTATCGCTTCTTCAAATCGCTCCGGCATTTTTCCGGCGGTATCCCCAAGATAAAAATATATATTAGCAGTTTCACCTACGAATTTTAACCCCTGTTTTAACATAGTCTCAGCTTTTTCGGGTTGATTAACGGAAAGAAAGATCTTAGCAATAGATATATAAGCATCTTCCGATTTCGAACTTATTTTGATTGCTTCTTTTAAATATTCAAGTGCCTTTTTAAATTCATTTTTTTTGAGGTGAAATTCACCTAATTGAACAAGAACATCATAGTTTCCAGGAGCAATTTTTCTAACCATTTCCAATACGGCATAATTATGTTCCAGATCACCTTTATCGGTTAATATTTTAGAAAGTAATATATAATATTTTATTTTTTTGGGGGCAATTGCAAGTAGTTTTTTTAAATATGCGATACTCTTTTCTATCTTTCTTACCTTTAAATTTAATTCTACAAGAGCAGAAAGAATCTCTTCCGTTTCTTTAAATTCACTTGATTTTTCATAAGCCCATATAGCGAAGTGTATAAACCCAAGCTCTTTATAAACAAATCCGAGATTTGTCATTATTTCACTGTCAAACCCATTGTTTGAAATATATTTTTTATATAATTTGATCGCTTCGGCATAATTCCCAGCTTCAAATTCCATTATTGCTAATAATTTAAGGATCTCTTTATTTTTGGGAAATAGATGAATTCCTGTTTTTAGATATCTTCTTGCTTCATCAAAATTTGCCTGACTATAGTATATTTGTCCCAATTTTAAATAACTATCAAGATTTCTGGGGGTTATTGCTATACAATTTTTAAACGAATCAATTGCTTTATCTATATCACCATTTAAATAATATATCTCACCATAATTTTTATGTGCTAAGGCATCATCCTTATTTATTTCTACGATTTTCTCAAGTATCTCCTTTGCTTTATCAAGTTCTCCTTTTTTTATATAAGTAGTTGCAATTGCATCAAGAACATTGATATCATCCGGATATAATTCCAATGATCTATTAAGGCATGTGAGTGCCTCATCATATCTTGTTAATAGCATTAAAGTTGTACCTTTATTAAAGAAAAAAAATGAATTGTGTGGATCCTTTTCAATAGCACTTGTAAAAAAAGTTAATGCCTCTTTCAATTTACCGAGTTTTTCCAATATAAAACCATTGTTATTTAATATAAAAGGATCATCTTTATTTTCGGCAATGAGCATTTGGGAGAAACTTAATGCTTTCTCATAATCGCCTAAATCTTCGTAAAAATAGGTTAATTCGCGTATGATTTCTTTATTACCCGGTTGTTTTTTATATAAATTTTCAAGTATTTCCTTTGCTTCATCATATTTTTCGGTCTCAACATATATTTTTGTCAATAAAGATACAACCTCCATATTCGTATCATTTACTATAAGAAGTTTTTTTAATTCAACAATTGCCCTTGCATAGATCTTTTTTTCATAAAACAATTCCGCAGAATGGAATAGATCGGCAACGATGTTTTTATTTATAGAAATTGCTTTTTGATATGCCTCTTTTGTTTGAATAATATTATTTTGTTCTAAATAAGTATTTCCAAGGTAAAGGTACGGTTCATATCTTGACGGATCGGCATCTATTGATTTTCTGAAAAATTTTACAGCTTTGGAATAATTTTTTTTGTCAAGTTCAACCATTCCTTCATTGATATATTTTTCGAAGTTCTTTGCTGGATTTTTAGCCATTATTTAACAACCTCTTATACAAATGGTCTATATCGGATACCATTTTATCGATTGAAAATTCTTTGAGTATTTTTTTCTTTCCGGTTACTGCCATTTTTTTTGCACAATCCATATTATTTATAACATAATTTATACTTTTTTTCAAGAGCCTTTCATTTTTCGGGGGAATTAAAAATCCTGTTTTTTGGGGAATTACCACCTCAGAGGTTCCATCAACATTAAAAGCAACGACCGGTTTTTCAAGTAGAAATGCCTGTGGGACTACACGGGGTAAGCCCTCTCGTAAGGATGGATGTATGATAACATCACAAGCATCAAGGTAATTTGGCACTTGTGCCGGTTGGATCAATCCTACAAACACAAAATGATTTTCCATTTCGAATTTTCTAATTTTTTGTTGGAATTCTTCTTTTAAAATTCCATCACCTATGAACATAAATATAACACCGGGGTGTTTTTTTACAATATCCGATGCAATATTAATTATATATTTATGACCTTTTAAATAAAACAATCTTGCTAATGTACCGAAGATGATTTTGTTATCTCCTATATTAAATTGTTTACGGATACTTTTACCGTTACCTGAAGCATTGAGAAAATCATTTATATTTAATCCGCTTCTTATTACAAGATACTGTTCTTTTCTACCGATTCCTCTCTTTAAACATTTTTCAATAAGATTTGATGAAACAGAAATGATCTTTTTACTAACATAAGCCGTGATCCATTCAGAGAATACATAAAGGTATCGGACCAATGTGGGTTGATACCGATGAAAAGGTAAACCGTGAATAGTATGAACTACCGGCACACAAGCAAGGAATGATGCCCATCTTCCGATAATGCCCGCCTTTGATGAATGCGTATGAACAATATCATATTTTCCTTTTTTAATAAATTTATATAATCTAAAAAAAGCAGTAATATCTTTTATCGGATTCAAATTACGAACGAGTGTGGGTTCTTCATATAAAGGTATTTTTTTTTCTTTTATTTGAGTTACAATTTCCCCTTCCGGTCCGGTGGTCGGTCCTGTTAGAAGGTCGGCGTGCCAACCCCTTTCAATCAATCCTTCAACGGAATACATTGTATTTTCTTGTGCACCGCCGATAATCATTCTGGTAATAATGTGTAAAACTTTTTTCTTTCTCATTATTTTTATTATATATCATAATTTATTTCTTTTCAAGGGGGGAAGTAAGGGAATAAGGGAATAAGGAAATAGGGCAATAAGAAAATAAGGGAATAAGTAAAACAATATTAATTTCCGTAACCAACAAAAGAGGGACATTACCGAAAACAATTGACAATGGACAATGAACAATTGACAATGAAAAAAAAACAAATACAAACTCCGAAAACAAGCGGGACATACCTTTAATAGTTGAGAATTGAGAGTTGAGAATTGAGAGTTGGAATACAAGAATATGTATAATATTTTTTCTTGATTTTTGACTTTGAACCTTTGAACTTTTGAACTTTTGAACCTTTCAACCTTTTTTTTTGGTGTGTCCCAAGACTGTGTCCCGGGTTCTTCCTTAGATAACGATAAAACCACCCGAGAACAGTATAGACAAGGCAATAAGGAAATATAGAGGTTAGAGGTTAGAGGTTATTGGCAAAATGAAAGGACACACCCTTTTTTTGCATTTTTTTCTTTGAATTTTCATTAATTTTGAAGTCCAATTCTTTAATTATTTTTGACTTTTCATCCTGTTCAAATCGTATATATAATTTTTCTTCTATAAGATTCCATTCCGCTAAAACAAAATAATTAATAAATGATTGTGGAAGTTTAACATTTTCATTTAAAACATTTATATAACCGGATCCTTTTTCTTCATATTCTCTTACTTGCCTTATAAAATAAACTTTTGGGATAAAATTCTTTTTCTCTTTAAGCTTTTCTGGTTTCGAATAACCTGAATATCTCATAGAAGAATTATTAAACCATTCCAATTTTTCATCTACTTCTTCAACACTTTCAAACTCTATTCTGTTCCAAAATTTTCTTGAAAATACAGAGTTATTCCCTTCTATTGAAGCTTGTGAAAATGGTTTTCGCGGAACTGAAAATATAGGAATTACTTCATTTGATAACATATGGAACATAAATTCCGATACATTCCTTTTGTTTTTTGTATAAGCAGTACCAACCATTGCCGCTCCATTGTCTGTTTTTATATAATCAGGTTTCTCAAATGTCTTAAAAAATACATCACAAGCCTTTCTTAATTCAAGGCTTGTTTGCGCCTCGATTCTTTTATAATGCCTTAATTTAGGTGCATTCTTGAAGGAAAATCCAACAAAATGTAAAGGTTCTGTTCTATTCATTATATGTTTTTGTATAAAATCTGCTTCTAATACTTTTCCTCCTAATAAATGGTGTATTGTATATTCAGGATAACATAAATATCTCGCAGCACCTTTATGCCTATTCTTCTTCCGGCTACCAGACAGCCCTAAATTTGCCATCATGTAACCAATAGTTCTCAACGGAGGTATTTCTACCTCTGCATACTTTTTTCGCCATACTTGGGCTATTGCCGTTGCTCCACTGAAGAATTCTTGTGGATCTTCAACCAATTCTTGATGTATTTCCCTTATAATTTCTAATATTTTACTATCCCATTTTCTTAATTTTCCCATAGACCATCCTCTTTTATCAATGCTAAAATCTTGATCCTTTGACTGCGTCCATCTTATTACAAATTTATTACCTAAATGTTTTTTATTAGCAATATGTATCTTTGCGATATTATCTTCAAAGTACATTCTGTTAACTTCTTGTCGTAATTTAATTGTTTTTTTTTGTCCATTTATACTCCATTTTTTTTCTTGTTTTATTATAGGATTTTTTTTCATTAAAATCAACCTTTTTCCTGTGTCCTTTCATTTTGCCAATAACCGTTAGTGGTTAGTAAAAAATAATATTAAACTCCGTTACTAACAAAAGAGGGACATTACCGAAAACAGAGGCTGGAGGTTCGAGGTTAGAGGTTAGTGAAGAATACCAGAGAATAAGGAAATAAGGGAAT
>JAUXGM010000124.1 GCA_030622125.1 bacterium
ATGAAAAAGAGCTTGACGGAATTATTGAACAATTGGAATATGTTAGAAAGAATAAGAAAAAACTTTTGGAGTCTTATTATTATGATCTATTTTGCATACTTTTTTATAATATCAAGGTTGGTGACTCTTTTACCTATGTTTGGGAAAAAAAGAGCGATTTTTTTACAAAGATATTCTACTATTTTTCTTTAAGAATTACATTTTATAGAACCTTTTTTTCACCTTATTCGGATCATGCAAGATGTATGAAAATACATACCACATTTTCAAAAAAGCTGCAAGATACAAAATATTGGAATGATATTTCAGATACATATAAAAAAAATGAAAGGGAATTTTCAAGATCAGTGATCTGTATGATGATGACGCCAAATTTAGATTACTTATTTTTTAAAGACCACCTTATAAATACTGAAATGAGATTGGTGGAACTTTCTGCCCTAATTCAAAAATACAGATATCAAAATGGGAAATATCCTGAAAAATTAGGGGATATAAATTATAACGGTATAACAAACTTAATGAAAGAGACACTTACGGGAAATGATCTTATTTATAAAAAAATATCGGAGAATGAAGTGAATATATCTGTTGATAAATCAAAGATCAATATGCGAGAAGAAAACCTATACAAATCCATGTTAAAAAGATATTCTTTATCGGTAACATTAAGTGATAAAAGTATGGCGGAATATTTTTCGGAAAAAAAATAATTGTAAATACTGGATTCTTTCCGATAAACCGGAATTTGAATAATCGGCTAAAGCCTCAGAATGACAGGTATTTTTTGTTTTCAGAACTTGATTGAATTTGGGGAGGAATTATGAATGAGCAAAAAAATGTATTGCATCAAGAAAGAATGAAAAGTTCAATTGTCAATTTCACATTAGACAACGGACTAAAGGTATTTATCAAGCAGATACCACACTACCCGCTGGTATTGATATTACCATGGATAAATGCAGGGTCTAATAATGAAACGGAAGAGATTGCCGGTATATCACATTTTATTGAACATCTGTTATTTAAAGGAACAAGCAAGAGAGGCAAGGGGCAACTTGCAGAAGAGATTGAGTCGCTTGGCGGGGGATTTGATGCATTTACAGGCAATTGTTTTACAGCATACTATGTATTGGTTCCATCAGAAAATTTTTCTAAGGCACTTGAAATACAATTTGACCAGGTTACAAATCCCAGTTTTCCACAGGAGGAAATTGATAGGGAACGAAAGGTTGTGCTTGAAGAAATAAGAATAAGTAATGACTTGCCGACAAGACAGATATTTGACAATCTTAAAAATACTGCTTTTAGTAAACATAGGAACGGCAGGGCTGTTCTCGGTTATAAGGAAGTAGTAGAAGATGTAACTCGTGATCGGATCGTTTCCTATTATTCAAATTACTATAAACCCAACAATGCTTCACTTATTATTTGTGGTGATGTGAAAGTTGAAGAGATAAGACCACAAATAGAAAAGGTTTACGGGGCATGGCAAAGAGGTGATGTAAAATTTGACAAGTCACCCGGAGAACCGATCCAAAAGGAGTTCAGAAAAGGGTTTAAAACAATGGATATTAAAGAAAATTTCATTGGACTGGGATTTAAAATGCCCAAATTTATGCATCCGGATACTTTAAGTTTAGAGGTATTAAGTTATTTGCTTGTTGAATGTGGTGAGAGTGCAGTATTAGTAGATTCATTAAAACATAAAAGGCAATTGATGAGTGAAATTCATTCATATTTGTTCTCAAATATTGATGCGGGTCTTTTCACTATTTTGGGAACACAAAGTTATGATAAATCGCCCAAAGATGCAGCAATTGCAATAATCGAGGAATTACAATTATTGAAAGGGAAAGGCATTACATCAAGTGATTTGGAAAAGGCAAAAAATTATGCATTGCGCAAGCAGGTATCAAAAATAGAAAATATATCACGGTATGGTGTAGAATTAGGTGTATATAATTGTTATGGAGATTATCGGTATATTGAAGAATATGCTGATAAAATTTCAAAAGTAACATCAGAAAATATTTTATTAGCTATGGATAAATACTTTAATTTAGAGAACCTGACTGCTTTTGAATTATTGCCCAAAGAAAAGAATTCAACTATTGTAGTTGAAGATATTAAAAAGAGTTTTAAACCCATAAATAAACAAGAGATCATACATGAGAAATTACTCGTGGAAAAGCGAAAAGGGTATAAACTGATTTTAGATACAAGACATTATATACCGAAGGTATCCGCGGTTATATTGTTCAAATGTGGATCAGCTTATGAGAATAGGGAGAATAATGGCATTTCAACTGTCCTATTAGAGAGTCTTTTTAGAGGGACTAAATTACGAAGTGCAGAAGAAATTGCAATTCAATTAGACCGAACTGGCACAGTAGTCAGGAAAGATTCAAAAAAAGAGTATTGTTATATATTGGTAGAGATGTTACCAAGATATTTCCGGTCTTGTATGGAGATAATACTTGATTGTCTGATAAATCCAACCTTCCCCGATAAAGAGATTGAAAGGCAAAAGCAGATCGCAATTACAAAATTACATACAATTGAAGATATGCCCGTATTTTTCAGTCGCGGTTTCTTTGAAAAAATATATTTTGGTGAACATCCTTATGGAAATTATGAACTGGGAGTTGAAGATGTGATCAAAAATTTAAAGAGAGAAGATATAGTAAACTGGCATAAGAAGTTCGTATCAAAAGACAATATCATTATCTCCATTGTAGGTGATATAACCAAAGAAGAAGTGATACCTGTAACAGATAAATTTTTGTCAAAATTACAGGATGGAGAAATACCTGAAATACCTGCATTTACATCTGAGAAGAGAAATCTTTTTGGTGAAAAAAGTCAGGAAAGGGAACAATCTCATATTATAGTGGGCGGCGAATTTCTACCTTATGGAAATAAAGAATATGAGTTTGACATTATTAAAAATATTTTAGGTTTAATGTCCGGAAGATTATTCAAACATTTGAGAGATGAACAAAGTCTTGCTTATATGGTTCGTCCTTATCAGAATTGCCTTAGAAAACATGGCATTTACGGCGTGTATATTGGAACAAAACCTTCACAGGAACAGGTTGCTAAGGATGGGATTATCAATGAATTGAAAAATTTGGTCGGCGAATATGCCAAACCGGAAGAAATTGCAAAGGCTAAAGGGGTATGTATCACAGAATATTACGATATTATGCAAAATTTTGTCTATGCCGGTTTTAAATATGCAGTGAATGAATGTTACGACAAAAGTGCATTAGAAATAAATAGTTATCCAGATAAAATAAAAAATGTATCGGAGGAAGATATAAAAAAACTAATTAAGAAATATATATGCCCCGAAAAAACAACAATAGCAATTATACACGGAAAATGAAAATAAATAAGGCATTCGCAAAAAGATAAACACGACAAAACACTTGATTTTTCAATACTTATAGATTATAATAAGTTTGGAATTTTAAAGGAGTTGTTTATGAAAAAGAGCCTTTTTCTTATTCTTTTTATTGCATTATTTACTTTATGCTATGCTTCAGGAAATATCAGGCACAAAATTATCGTTCGGATAACCGGTGCGGATGGGAGAAAACCAATTACGGCTCATATCCATCTTTCGCAGCAGCAATATGGATATATGAATCCCCTAAAAACTATTGAAATGGATAAAAAAGGAATTGCAAAACTTGAGATTTATAAAGAAGGATTATACTTTTTATTTGTAACTGCTGTTGATCATGAAACGTTAAAAATCCCTATTTATCTCAGTAAAAAAGAGACAAAAATAAAAATAAAGGTAAGGCTTAGTCCATATTCCTATAAAGATAGTTTAGATGATATTTATATAGCAGGAAGTTGGGACGATTTTTCATATAACAAGATGAAAAAAATGGGGAAAAATTCTGATGGCACTTATAGCATTACGATACATACAGAGGATAACGAAATTGGTTATCAATTGCATGGTTTAGTCTCATCTGAAAGGATTATAAACGGACCAAAAGCAGATTACTATAAATATGACGGCGGCGGAGATTATCGCTCATATTTAAAGGTAAAACCGGGAGAAGTTACAATCATCTTTGATCCAAAAAAACTAAAACGATACGGTGATAAAAATCTTCCCTTAGTAGTTTTTAAAAATAGTAGTAAGGAAAAATTTTATGAGATACTTCACAAAACGGATGAATTTGGAGATAATTTAATGTGTGCAGTTAGAGAATATAATAAATCCGAAGATAAAGATAAGAAATTCGAATTTGATTTTGATACACCCTTGAATTTTTTGCGGGATAAAATGAAAAATGATAATAATTCCAATATTTGTAAATTTGCAGCATTTGAACTTGGATTTATTCACGGGTTTTATACAAATATTATGGAGCTATCAACTTTTGATGCGGAAGATATACTCAAGGTTTTACCGGTAGAATCTCCATTTTATAGGGCACATCCTATTTTACCGGTAATACTGTTATCCACACTCGAAAGGCAAGATGAATTGTTGGAATTTTATGAGAAGAATCCTTCTAAATTAGTAAAGGCATACTCTCTAATATTTTATGCTTATCATATACAGTCTCAAGGCAACATTAAAAAATTAAGAGAGGTATATGAAAAAATAAAAGGCGAATTCGGGAATTTAAAAGAAATAAAATCTTATTTAATAGATTTAAATCCCGACAAAAAGATAATGGAAGGAAAAGATATTTTGGATTTTAAGGTGAAATTATTCAATAAAGATGAGTATATATCAAATGAAAGTTTAAAGGGAAAATATTATCTATTGGATTTTTGGGCAACATGGTGCAGTCCTTGTATTGCAGAACTTCCAAATCTCAGAAAGGTATATGAAAAATATAAAGGTAAGAACTTTGAAATATTGAGCATTTCACTTGATGAAGATAAAGAAAAAGTAAAAACATTTATATCAAAAAATAAAATGGAATGGTTGAATACTATTATGGATAATGGGTGGAACAATCCCATAGTAAAAAAATTTGAAGTATTTGGAATCCCATCAACCATTCTTGTAGATTCCACAGGAAAAATAATTGCTACTAATTTAAGGGGAGAATCCTTAATAAAAACCCTTGAAAAATATCTAAAATAATTATGAAAGGATGTTACTGGTTTTTTGTTGATAATATTAAGATAAAAAAGGGAGAAAGTCCGGAAATTTTGCTGTTGGCGGCATTACCTATGACTCACAAAGGTCAAAAGGTAGAAATAAAAAAGATATATCCGGATCCAATTGAAATAGTGGAAGATAGATTAAGCGGCAATAGAATTGTTATATGGCAGCAGAGTAACTTAAAGGAGAGGAAGGGATTTTATTTTTATTACGATTTTGAGGTATCCGTAAGTGAGGTGAAATCCAATATTGACCCGAAGAAAATAGAAAGGTATGATCAGAAAACAAGGGGATATAAAAGATACACAAAATCGGAACCCTGGATTGAAATAACCGATGGGATAAAAAAAAAGGCAAAGAAAATTATCAGCAGTGAAACAAATCCGTACTATCAGGCAAAGAAGATATTTGATTGGGTGGTTAAGAATATGACATACCAATATCCTGATATCAAAGAAAGAGGTGCAACACAATCTTTTAAGAAGCGAAAAGGTGATTGTGGTGAATTCAGTGTGGTATTTTGTGCACTTTGCCGTTCTATTGGCATTCCGGCAAGAACAGTAACCTGTGTTTGGTTCGTAGGTAGTGGTCACCAATGGGCTGAGATTTTATTACCGCCTTATGGCTGGGTACCGGTAGACACAACAACTGCACAACTCTTAATGCCCCATTGCAATATATTAAGTGAAGAGGAAATTAAAAAATTTATGGAGACATGTAAAATTCCGGTAAAAGATCCCGATTATCTTTTTGGCAACCTTTATCCCAATCGCCTTATAGTTTCAATCGGGAATAATATCAAAGTAAATTCTAAAAAATTGGAAATAAAAAGAAAATTCAGGTTTCTTCAACCTGGCGGCTATACCTGTTATCCACCATCAATTGAATTTAAAGGAATAATAGCGGATGTAGTAGGAGGCGGTTTTTACCTTTTTGGAGACAATTGTAATGACTTGAAAAATGCAAGAGATAAAGCACAAAGAGTATTAGCAGGTCAATATTTGGAAAAAGGACTGTTAAAAAAAGCAGAAAAAGGATTAAAGAAAAAACTTGAAGACAACAAGAAAAATGCAGTTACCTGGTTACAGATGGGACAGGTATATATGAAGACAAAAAGGTATGATAAAGCAATTGAATCCTTTACAAATGCTATTTCCGGAAAAGCGGGAAGCATAAAACATGTGATTGAGGCATTGGCACATAATCTTCTTGGCAATTGCTATGATATAAAAGGTGAAAGGAAACTTGCTATTGAACAATACAATAAGGTTCTCAACAGGAATATTAATTTTCAAGGTGCGGTTGATCATGCAAAAAAATATCTTAAAAAACCATTTAAAATAATTGAGAGAAAAAAGAGGTAAATATGGATTGTCAAAGCCAAGTCAAAGGTTGAAGGTCAAAAGTCGAAAGTCTAAAATAGGAAAATGAGGAAATAAGAAAAACAATATAAAACTCCATTCCAAACAAAAGAGGGACATTACCGAATACAATTGACAATGGACAATGGACAATTGACAATGAAAAAAAGACAAATACAAACTCAGAAAACAAGCGGGACGTACCTTCCCGTATCAGA
>JAUXGM010000044.1 GCA_030622125.1 bacterium
AAATTTTACTTCTAAGGGTATAGTATAATAATAAAATTTATATCCTGTAAATTTATTTAATATAAAACTAATCTTAAATGAAAGTAATAATTTATTGTTCAACTCTATATTTCCAAATTCAAAATTTCCGCCACATCCCAAATTTAAACCTTCTCCCCAATTTATAGGAACTCGTATCTGAGGTACAAGATTTAAAGAAAAATTGAACTTTGTGGAATTTACAGAACAAAACGATAAAAGGACAATGAGAATGAAAAACATTTTTTTCATTTTAGCTCCTCCTGATAATCTCTAATTAGGATTCCCAACTGATGATGATTATCTTTCCTGTCTTCACTCTGCAACTCTCAATTCTCAACCCTCAACTATTTACTGCCTCTAACATCTGTTTTTCCTTACATCCGTGAATTTTCCTTCAATAGCAGATGCTGCAACGGTAGCAGGTGATGCAAGATATATCTCCGATTCAGGACTTCCCATCCTTCCTTTGAAATTTCTATTGGTGGTTGAAAGTGCAACCTCACCTTTTGCTAAAACACCTTCGTGTGCACCAAGACAGGGACCGCAACCGGGATTCATAATAACACATCCTGCTTCAATGAGTGTCTTAATATAACCATTTGCCATTGCATTTAAATAGACTTCGTAAGAGGCAGGAAATATTAAAACACGGACATCTTTATGAACTTTTTTATCTCTTAATATTTCCGAGGCTGCTTTTAGATCCTCTAATCTTCCGTTCGTGCAGCTTCCTATCAATGCTTGATTAAACGGTTTTCCCTCAAGTTCGGATATCGGATGAACATTATCAACCGTATGTGGTGATGCTATCTGCGGTTCTAAATTACTAACATCAAATTCCAATTCATTAGCATATTCAGCATCTTTATCCGGATAGATCGGTTCATATTCTCTTACCGCTCTTCCCTTTAAAAATTCAAAGATCTTTTTATCGGGGGCAATATAACCATTTTTTGCTCCCATCTCTGCAGCCATATTCGTCAGTACCATTCGTGAGGCAATACTCATTTTTTTAATGGTCCCACCTGAAAATTCTACGGAATTATAAATAGCACCATCGGCACCGATCTTGCCTATTATATAAAGTATCAGATCCTTTGCAGAAACTCCTTTTGGAAACTTACCCGTTACAATAATTTTTATAGATTCCGGTACCTTCAGCCATATCTTTCCTGTTGCCCAGATAACCGCTGCCTCGCTTCTTCCTATTCCGGCGGAAAATGCACCGAAAGCACCATAAGTAGTGGTATGTGAATCTGAACCGACGATAAGAGAACCCGGAAGAGCAAAACCTTTTTCAGGCAAGACCTGATGACATATTCCACCATTACGATTCATACCATAAAAATTTTTTATTTTCTGTTTTTTAACGAATTCCCTGATAATTTTATGATTTTCCGCATATTTCACCGTTGCCGCAGGAACGGTATGATCTAAAATAATTACAGGCATATCAGGGTCATAGACCTTTTCAACCTCAAGTTTTTTAAAGATAATCGAGATCGCAGCGGAATTATCATGAGACATTACAAAATCAGGAATTATCGTAACAATATCATTTCTTGAAACCTCTTTTCCCGCCTTCTTTCCAAGTGCTTTTTCGGCAAATGTCTTTCCCATTATCTACTCCTTGAATGGCTCAAAATTCATAAAATCACAATGGTGAATAATGATCCCTTCTGCTGTTCTTTTGTTCTTTTCTCCTTCCTTTGAGTGAAGTGCAATGATATTTATGATATCAGTCGGAATCCCGACCTTAAATGCAATTGCAGCTCCGGAAAAAGGATGTCTCAAAAGCCTTCCATCCTTACTTACAACAATTTCACCATTTTTCTTTTCATACTCAACAAATTTTCCTACATCATGTAAAAGTGCACCTGAAACAATATTATCCATATTCAATTTCTTATCATAAAAGGAATTAAATACCTCGGCAACCTTGATAGACATCTGCGTAACCGATCTTATATGATTGATCAGGGTCATTCCTTCGGTTTTAATGAGTAATGTAAATGGAAGTTTTTCAAGTTCTTCAATCCCCCATTTTCCCATTTCAATTGCCATTTCATAAGCTTGCATTGTTTTTTCTTTTAGATCCACATCTTGAATTTTATTAAACTCAGGGATCTTTTCCAATAAAAATTCTCTTAGGTTGCTCATTATAAACTCCTCTCTTCTATTCCGGTATAAATGTGATCGGTCGGGTGTATCTTTCTATTTGGTTTTTGCGTGGTCTGTTCCTCATAGATATGGGCAATTAAGCCAGGAACTCTTGCCATTATGAAAAACATATTTCCCAGAGCAATAGGAAAATCCATTTCACATAAAACGGCACCGATAGCACCGTCAACATTTATCGGAAGGTTCTTTCCTGAAATTTCATTAAACCGTTTTTGAATCTCTTTCAATGCTCTGACATGCTTTCCTGAAAAGCCAAGCTCCGCTGCATATTCAAACAGTTTTGCCGTTCTCGGGTCATTTGTATGATAACGGTGCCCAATACCGGGAATCCTTTCATGCCTTTCCTTCTTTTCCTTAACGAAATCCAAAATTGCATCCTCAAAATTCAGATCTTCTTTTTCTATCTTATCGACAAGACCTTTTAACAATGTCATCATTCCTTCTACTGCACCGCCGTGATATTTGTTAATTGTGAGAATTCCTGCTGCAAGTGCTGCGTTCATCGGTGCACCTGTTGCTGCACTTGTTATCGCCGCTAATGTTGATGGTGGTGTTGCACCATGATCAATTGACGATGTTAAAATAACATCCATCATCTTGCCAACCTTTTCATCAGGCAATTCACCCTTTAATATGAGATAGATCGCCTGGCTGAATGTAATTCTTCCCATCAGATTATCAATCGGATAACCCCGAACCATTATTTTATTTGGTTCAATTTTTGTGATTTTTGTTTCCCATTGTAATTCGCCCATAGCATCCTCCTATTTATTTTTAACAATTATATCATATTTCAAATTATTTTCAAAGTTTTTTTTGATATCAGAATAACAAAACAGTTTTATACAGAATCATCTTTCTTTGTTCCAACAATTATAAAATAAATGAAAGAAAATATGACAAAGAATATTGCAATTGGAGTTCCCCAATCAGGATGATCCCCAACAATCAATGCGATAAGCCCCGCTAATAAAAATGATGACGGAATACGATATTTTTCGTTCTTATTTTTTTTCAAAATATTATCATCTCCATCAAAACCTCTTTTGCGTTATTTTATACCTTTTTCTAAAAATATTCAAGATTTTCTTATAGTAAATTTGCGAATCAGATAAAAAAATATAGTTCTTCTCCATTTTAGTTGATCGATTTTCCAAGAAAACCCTGTTCACCATTGAGAAGGTAATAAGAGGTTAGAGGTTGGAGGATAGAGGTTGGTGAGGAGAAAGACAAAGACAATGACAGAAAAAAAATAATTCGCAATGACACTATTTTTAATTATTTTACCAACTTTTCCGAAGAGGAGTCAAAATTTGTAATAAGTTTCGGGAAAAGAGAAAGCCCGTATAGCGGGAAATTGTGAATTCTTCCATCTTTTTTGAAGTTCATCATCGTTGCTCTGGATAGTGCAAAAGAAGGGTACTTTTCACCAAGTACTTTTAAACTTTTTTTCTTTTTGCTTGCCACTGATTTTACCTCTAATGGAAAAAAAGTATCTTTAAAAGGAATAACAAAATCAACTTCCGCAGAATTTTTGCTTGCCCAATAAAATAGATCATTAAAACCCATTGCGGACAGTTCTTCGGCGACATAATTTTCAGTAAATGCTCCATTATATTCCTGAAATAGTTCATTGCTTTCTAAGATTATCTTTCCGGAAAGCCCTAACAATGCCCCTAATAAACCAACATCTAAAAAATACAATTTGAAAATATTATTATCCAAATATGCTTTAGCTGGAAGCTTCAATACTTTAATCCTATAACTTTGATAAATTAATCCACTATCTAATAGCCAACGAATTGCTCCATAATAATCTCTTGCTCTACTGTGTTTGGATATTTCGCTATAAGTAAACTTTTTATTTTCTTTAGCAAGGACTTTTGGAATCGCATTCCATACATTTGTTATTCTTATTGCATCTTGTTTCGATGTATGTTTTGAAAAATCAAATTCAAAGGTTTTTAACAAAGATTGCTGATATTTCCTTACTTTTTTAATATCACCACTATCTTTAAATTTATTTATTGCCTCCGGCATTCCGCCAATTAAAAAATATAATTTTAAGTAATATTTAAGTTTCTCATGGAAAAGATTTTCTATTGAATTAAAATTATTTTTTGATACAAGATGTTTTTCTAATAATTCATATCCCATACCCGAAAGAAATTCCATAAATGTCATTGGAAACATATCCAAAAGATCAACCTTTCCAACAGGAAAGGAAAATTTTTGTGAAAATTTAATTCCCAAAAGCGAACCGGCTGCAATTACATGGAATTTTTCCCCTTCTTCCGCAAAATATTTAAGACTGGTCAATGCCTTAGGACATTCCTGAACTTCATCAAAAAATATTAGCGTTACCGGGGGTAAAATCTTTTTCTCAAGGTATATTGAAATTTCCTCCATTATTCTATCCGGTTTTAAATTTTCTTCAAAAATATTTATTAAATTAGGATCCTGTTCAAAATTAATATAGGCAATATTTTTATATTCATTCTTTGCAAATTGCTTAACAATATATGTTTTACCGACCTGTCTCGCTCCCTTTATGATTAAGGGCTTACGGTCTTTGGAATGTTTCCATTTCAATAAATGTGCATAAACATCTCTTTTCATAACTTAATTATATAAAATAATGTGAAAAAAATCAAGTTTTTCCCCCGAAAAATGTGAAGTTTTTTAAATTATTCCCCCGAAAAATGTGAAAATTTTTAAATTTTTCCCCATAAAAGAGGGACATTACCGAAAACAATTGACAGTTGAGAGTTGAGAATTGAAAGTAAAACAATATTAATCTCCGAAAAGCCATAAAAGAGGGACATTACCTCAACAAGAGGTTAGAGGTTGGAGGTTAGAGGTTAGTGAAAAACAATATTAAATTCAAAAAACAGGCGGGACATACGTTGCTTGCATCGTGTGTCCCAAGAGTGTGTCCCGGACTCTACATTAGATAACGATAAGCCTCCCGAAAACGATATAGCCAAAGGAAATAGAATCAAAGATTCAGAAGAGAATGCACTGAAAACAAGCGGGACATACGTTGCTCTTTATAGCATTCCTACTAAATATTCGTAAAGTGTATCCCAGAATGTAGCGAAGGCACCGGCGATATGCGGTGTTAATATAAGATTTTTTACCTTTAATAATGGAGAATCGTCCGGCAACGGTTCCATCTGGAAAACATCAAGTGCAGCAGCAGCGAGATACTTTTCTTTTAATGCTTTGATCAGTGCTTCCTCTCTAAGTATTCCACCTCTGGAAACATTGATAAAATAACCGCCTTTTTTGATGGAAAAAAACTCTTTTTCTCCTATTGATCTTCTGGTTGTTTCGTTAAAAGGTAATGTGGATATTACAAGATCAGATTTAGGTAACGGTTCGTACATTTCTGCCGGATGATATATTTTCTTAATAAATGGTGTGTCAATAGCAGTTCTCTTTGTTCCATATACCGTCATTCCAAATGATTGTAAATGTTCAGCAACCTTAAGCCCTATATGTCCTACTCCGAGAATTGTTACTATTTTCCCTTGAATTGTTTCCGGTATAATTTCTTTTCTTGCTTCCCATAATCTTTTTTTATTCTCAATAAAATGATCATACTTTTTAAAAAGTAAAAAAACGATTCCGATTATATATTCGCTTACACTTATGGTATTTATTCCGGGAAACTTAATTATCTCTATTCCTTCAAAATCCTTACATTTAAAATTATTCGGAACACCGGCACCGCAAAATACGATTTGCTTAATATTATTCGGAATATCTTCTCTTTTTACCCTCCATGTACAGAGAATATCAGATCTTCTTAATTTTTCAAGATAATCCTTTTTCCCTTCACTTTTTAAAAAAATGTAGTCGGGAAATTGTTTCTTCAACCTCTTTAGAAATGAATCCGGGGTATTCCAATATGGAACATTACTAAATAGAGATATCAATACCGTTTTCATTCACAATTTTGTAAATTTCTTCGAAAGAATCCAATGTATTGTAAACCTTGATCCCTTCGATCATTTTTGTATTTTCATCATTTGCCATTATACCGCTGTAAAGTATGATCTTTTTTCCGGAACTAAGTTCTTTCGCATCTTCTATGTCTTTCCCGCAAACAATAGCGGGAAGATCATATTCCTTCATCCCCTCAATAATAAGAACATCCCTATTAAGCAATCTAAATATCTCGAATATTTTTTCAAGTTCCATATTCGGTTCAAAGAAAAAACAAACCTCATTCTCTGTAATTGCACAAACGGGACTTGCTCCTGCTTTACGATGTTCGTAGCTGTTGCTTCCTTCTTTATCCAGGGCATATCCTTCTTTGTGGATGGATTTTATCGAACCGACAGAATGACCGTCTTCTTTAAACCGTTTGATAAGTTTTTCAACTAATGTCGTTTTACCACTTTTTGAATGACCTATTACAGAGATGATTTTCATAATTTAAAGACAATTTCTCTACTTTTTCCCGATATTTTGTTAACATACTTAACCCAGTTCCCAAGTTTTAAATTTAATCCCATCAATGTTCTTTTTCCCTTTTCAATGATCGCCGACCTCAGGTAAGGATTTTTTTCAAATGAGATATTATAACCGTCATCCGATACAAAAGAGATAATATCACCATCGATTTTATATTTGTCAATTAAAGATCCAACATCAACGCCCGTATATTCCCTATTTCCAATCTTCAATCTGTCAAAGGAGAGTTTGTTATAAATAAGTTCAATCTTCTCTTTGTTTGTATTTTCAGTGAATATTTCTTCAATACGGTCAACATTCACTACTCTTAATTTCCCGTCATCATTTCCTTTAACAATAAAAGTGAGCCTCGTTGGTTTACCGTCTTTTTCAATTGTTAGATAGAATTGCCCGGGTGTCTTGTTCCTTTCAATAATCATCTTGTAGCCATCTTTGGCATATACATTGAACATCGACGGTGAATACCCGATATATTTTTTGAATATAGTAGTTAAATTTATGCCTTTATATTCTCCGCTTGTCCTTTTCAGATGAGAATCGATATAGGTAGTATTGAATTTTTCAAACTGATTTTCAATCTCATTGATAATGACATCCACAATCTTATTTTTTGTTTTTATTTTCATCTTATACCTCAGTAATTATTTTAATGATCTTAAAATTATCATTTTAACCGAATTTTTTAACTGCATTTTTAAACTCCTTCAATAAAAATTTAATCTCAGTATTAAGTATTTCAGGGAATAACGGCAGTGAAATAACTCTCCCTGCAAAATCTTCAGAAACGGGTAGATCATTGTATTTTTTACCATATTTTCTATTATAATAAACCGGCTGCATATGCAGTGGAATAGGATAATGAATACCGGCTCCAATCCCTTTTTCTTTTAAATAATTTAAAATCTTATCTCTATTTTTCTTTACTTTTACCACATACAAATGAAAAACATGCTCAAAATCTTTGACTTCCGGCAGATCAATATTAGCAATATTCTTTAAATTTTCATTGTAAATTTTTGCGATCTCAATTCTTCTCTTGGTCCACCTTTCCAAATATTTCAGTTTTACATTTAATATTGCACCTTGCAAACCATCCATTCTTTCACCAAGCCCGTTAATCGTATGTTCATATTTTGTTTTTCTTCCATGATTGCGGAGCATTTTTAATTTTTCATAGTGATCTTTATTATGAGTAACGATCACGCCGGCATCGCCATAAGCTCCCAAATTTTTTCCGGGGTAAAATGAAAAGCAAGAGATGTCACCGAAATTTCCTGCTTTCACTCCATCAGATTCGGCAAGATGTGCCTGAGCACAATCTTCAACTAAAAAAAGATTATGTCTGTCTGCTATCGCTCTGATCTTTTTCATATTGACCATTTTTCCATAGATATGCACCGCAACGATCCCTTTTACACCATTATCAATACGTTCTTCAATAAGGTCTTCATTTATATTGCCATCGTCTTTAATGTCAACAAAAATCGGTTCGGCGCCAAGAAGGATCAATGGTTCTACCGTTGCAATAAATGTATTTGGTGTTGTTATGATCTTATCGCCGGGATCTACGCCAAGAGCAAGATAACTTAATAACAATGCCGAAGTTCCTGAACTTACACCTATTGCATAGGGTATTCCGATCATTTCAGCAAAATTCTTCTCAAATCTTTCCACCTCACTACCCAGTATAAAATCGGTATTCCCTATTGTTCTATCTATTGCTTCTCTAAGTTCATTTTTTATCGTATCGTATTGTCTTTGAAGATCAACGAGTTTAATTCTATTCATCATTTACCTCATACGGTTTTTTCATCAAACCGTATCTACATTTAATATCTTTAATTTTCATAATATACTTTGCCGGATTTCCGATATAAACACTGTTATCTTTGCAATCCGATGTAACAACACTTCCGGCGCCGATCAGGCATTTCTTGCCAATTGTAATGTCAGGAAGCAGTGTAGCATTAGCACCGATCACTGCTTTTTGCTCTATCGTTGGTCCCTTCAAGCATTCTTTAACCCTCGGACATTTTGGATGGAGTGCATTTGTAAGAACTACATTTGGTCCGAGCCAGCATTCCTTTTTTAGTGTTGAATACTCGGGAACAAAGACATTAGAATGTATTCTGACACCGTCCTCAATGATGAGATGGTGCTCTATAACAGAGTGTGTTCCTATGGAAACATTATCTCCAATCTTATTCTCTTCTCTAATATTAACACTGTGACCGGTTTGAAAATTATTACCTATAACATTGCCTGCATAAATAACGGAATGCGAACGAATAATTGCATTATTGCCTATAACGGTTTTTAGATCACCATTTTTTTTGTCTCTTGGTGGTACACCTATGATAACAAAATCACCTATCTCTGTATTCTTTCCTATCGTAACATTCTTATATATTTTTACATTTTTCATAATCACCTACAAAGTTATTTTAACAAAATTCCAAAAATTTAGCAAATAAATGTCTGGTGTCTCAACATTTTGGACTTTTTTTAAAAATAGTTTTTTTGCCAAATAAGATTTTTTAACCACGGATTTAACGGATTATACGGATTTTTAAAATTTCTAAATTTTCAGTTATGAAATGAAATTTCATTATTCTAAATCTTTTTAATTATTAGAAAATTAATTTTCTACTTTATAGAAAAGATTTAATAAAAAGTGATTTAATAAAATCACTTTACTGAAAATTTAAAGATAGATTCTAAAAATTTTTTTGTTTTCAATAAATTTATTATTTTTAATCTGTCAAATCTGTCTAATCTGTGGTTAATATTATTATTTAAATACCGAATTCTTTTTCAAGCAAAATCCAACATGTTTCTGATATTTTGCAATAAATGTTGCAATTTTAGTTAAAATTTGATAAAATAAAAAATTATTGTAGGAGGCATTATTATGTCTAATAAACCTTTTATGTGGCGGTTTGTTATAATCGCTATTGTATTTATCATTTCACTTGTGTTGGTAGTTCAGACATTCAATTGGTATAAAATCCCTGAGGAAAAGAGAAAAGAGATCTATTCACAAAAAGAATATGAAAAACATTACAAAAAAGTAATAAAGCTCGGACTTGATCTGCAGGGCGGTATTCATCTTATTCTCGGTGCCGATGTTTCAAATGTTAAACAGAGCGAGAAAAGAGATGTTGTAGAAAGGATCATCACAACGATAAGATCAAGAATTGATGAATTCGGTGTCAGTGAACCGATTATCAAAAAGGAAGGGAACAATAAGATCGTTGTTGAACTTCCGGGAATGAAGGATCCGGAAAGGGCTATAAGATTGGTCTCTGAAACCGCATTTTTGGAATTTAAACTCCTGGATGAAATAAATCAACCGAAGGTATATCTTTTTGTTGATGAGGATGGAAATCAAAAAATGGAAATGCCTCTGCCTCCAAATGATGAATTACTTTTTATGGAGAAAAAAAATGTCGATGTGGGCACAATTGAAAAGGTACCATTTCTCTTAAAAAAGACAACTCTACTAACGGGTAGTGAGCTTAAAACGGCTAATGTCGAATTTGGACAACTTACAACTCCAATTGTCGGATTAACATTTAAACCGAAAGGCGGCAGAACATTTGCAAAGATCACGGAAGAAAATGTTGGCAAACGACTTGCTATAGTATTGAACGGCAAGGTTATGTCCGCACCTGTTATTAAGCAGAAAATACCTAACGGGAGAGCAATTATTGAAGGTAATTTTACGCTTCAAGATGCAAAAGACCTCTCTCTTGTTTTGAGAGCAGGAGCATTGCCGGCGCCTGTGCAGATCTTGGAAAATCAAACTGTTGGTCCAACACTTGGAAAGGACTCAATAGCAAAAGGTGGAAAAGCTCTGCTGCTCGGCTTGATCCTCGTCTTTTTATTTATGCTCATTGCCTATAAAGGAAGTGGTATAATCGTTGATCTTGCACTTTTTATCGTCCTTATTACAATATTGGGTGTAATGTCATTATTCAATTTTACACTGACTTTTCCGGGTATTGCAGGTCTTGTTCTCACGGTCGGTATGGCGGTAGATGCGAATATTATTATATTTGAACGGATCAAAGAAGAAAAGGCACGAGGGAATAGTGCCATTGCTTCAATGAGAAGGGGTTTCGGTAAGGCATTTTTGACTATTTTGGATGCAAATATTACAACATTGATCGCAGCTGCGGTTCTCTTCCAGTTTGGGACAGGACCTCTAAAAGGATTTGCTATTACATTGACCATCGGTATTCTTGCAAGTATGTTTGCGGCACTTGTTTTTACAAGAATGTGTTTTGAATACTTGATCGGGACTGTAAAAATAAAAAAAATAAGTATATAGGAGTCTAAAATGAAACTTTTTGGTAATGCAAATTATAATTTTATCGGAACAAGGAAATATGCGTACATCATTTCTTCCTCAATTATTTTATTAGGAATAATTTTATATATAGTCAGGGGAGGATTTAATTGGGGAATTGAGTTTCAAGGTGGAATAAAATTACAGGTTAAATTTGAAAAATCATTAACAATTAAAAACCTTGAAGGAATAAGAGAAAAGTTAAATTCTGAAATAAAAGGAATTGGGAAAGAGAATACCGACTTTATTATCCAAAAAAAATTACCTGATTTCATAAAGGAAAAAACGATCATTCTTGAAAAGGCACGAAAGGATAATATGATATTTAATAATTATGAAGAGGCGCTCTCGTATCTTGCGATTCCTGAAAACTTAGCCGATGAGTTTATAAAAAATTTCAAATTGAATGAAAAGGAAGATAAACCGAGAGCAATTAATCTAAATACAGCCTCTATTGATGTTACAAAATCACGAATATCCAATTTGATGACACAAGGCGAGGTGGATAACTTTAAGAATGTTTTGAAGGAGATGTTCCCCGAAAATAAATTTAATATTGAAGGGATCTCTCTTGTCGGTCCCTCTGTCGGCAAAAAATACCAGCAGACAGCGATCTATGCAATGTTTTTTGCGTTGATAGGGATATTGATATACATCTCATTTAGGTTTGAATTTATATATTCTATTGGTGCGATCCTTGCTTTGATACATGATGTTTTGATAACATTAACGGTATTTTTGCTTGTTAATGCCGAGGTAAATTTATCGGTTGTTGTTGCTCTTTTAACATTGATCGGTTATTCTCTAAATGATACTATCGTTGTTGACGATAGAATAAGAGAAACAAGAAAATATGCTAAAGGAACCCTTTCGGAACTTATAAATATTGGGATCAACAAGACATTATCAAGAACTATCCTCACTTCGTTTACGACATTTATGGTTGTTCTTTGCTTGTTTCTTTTTGCCGGAGCCGGTTTGCATGAATTCGCATTAGCATTTTTAGTCGGTATTGTTACAGGGACTTATTCATCAATATATATCGCAGCACCGGTGGTTCTTGAATTTAGCGGAAAAAAGTGAATCAAGGGAAAAAAGAGGTTCGAGGTTCGAAAAAAACAATATTAATCTCCGTACCAAACAAAAGAGGGACATACCTCATCAAACTGATTTTTTTTGTTGAGATGTGTCCCGGACTCTTCCTTAGATAACGATATACCTCCCGAGAACAATATAAACAAGGCAACAAAAAAATAAGTTAATAAAGAAATAAAATTTAGGATTTTGGGTTTGGGTTTTTCTGTCACTATTCACTTTTCACTATTCATTTTTCACTTGTTTTTTTGGTGTGTCCCGGACTCTTCCTTAGATAACGATATACCTCCCGAGAACAGTATAGCCAAGGTAATAAGGAAATACGGGAAGAAAATTTAAGATTTGAAATTTGGAGTTTTTTTTGTCATTCAGAGCAATTGAAAAGGTGTTGTGGTTTATCCAGCACTTTGAAAAGGTGCTGGGCTCTGAATGACCGTAAGGGTTCGGCATGCCGAACCCCTACGACTATCTAACAATAGCAACTTTTTTCTTTGTGGTTTTTCCGTTATATTCAAAAGTTACAATATAAATTCCACTTGCAACCTTTAAATTATCGTCATTCTTTACGATCCATTCCCACTTGTTCGTTACCCATCTCAATGAATTTGCACTTTTTGATGATGCAACAAGTTCACCGAATATACTGTATATCTTTATTTTTGTCTCTTTCGGTATATTTCTAAATGTAACAAGATCGCCATTTGACGGATTCGGTCCGACCACTACATTGCTAAGTTCCTCATCATCATCGTCATCATCATCACCATCATTCTCGTGCCCATTATTGAATAATCCGATAAGACCGAGTGTTTTTGTCGTTATCTCAACAAACCCGCCATCTTTATCATCATTGAAGGGATTGCCGTCCTCATCTGTGATGAGTGCGTAGCTATATATCCTTTCCCAACTTTGATTATCTTCGTTATATCTGTATGGGACAATATTATTCTCTTCATAATTTCCCTTTGCTTGAAATCTTGTGTAATGGATCTTTAATGTAACCGTATAATCAAGTTCCGTTGTTCCGCCGAGCATGAACCTTCTCATTGCCGCAATGTTCTTCTTTGCAAACGGATAATTTTCAGGCTCTCTCTCGATAGGATAGATAGCAATATTCTCAAACTGATTGTAATGATCTTTGTTTACAGTAATTGAAGTAAAATCTCTATCAGATATGGTTAAAGTTGTTGCCGTCTCATTTCTTTTAGCCATTTTAGAAGCTTTACCGCCAACACCATAAATAGTTGGGTCAATGAATTGATTTATTTCAATCGTAGAGGTATTGATATAAACCTCGGAAAATTTATCTCCACCGGCAGGTGCCCAGGAAACGAATCCCTCATTGTTTGAAGTATTCTTTTCAGGATAGCCAACCGGCCAGGTACCAATTCCTCTTTCATAAGTATAGACATCAAAATTGGTTAACCCAAGAATTTCAACGGCATCAGAATATTTTGATGAAAATATATAATTCGCAAATTTATTCGATACATCAACATTGTATGAGACCATTGTTGAATCATTTGACCAGGAAGGGCACCAGATAGGCTTATACCTTGCCGGAGAATGTGTTTCCGTTACTATCTCAAGTCGTGTATCATTCAAACTTGTTATTGGGTTATTCCCCCCATAAATTTTTCCAATTAAATTTTGGACATCGGGGATAATATAAATATCCGATACTGCAACCTCAACAGGCAAAGCAGGATGTCTGATAATAAATGCCATTGCTGTGTTGTCGGGCGACCATTTCGGTTCATAGCACATATCTGTTTTACCATAAGTATAATCATCGGGATTAACAAAATCCGTTAAAGCAATCAGATTTTCTCCCGGATTGATATTTGAATCATCAGGATTCAAAACCCAGATATCACCGTCTATTGAACAGGCAAGCATATTTGTTGTTGTCCATTGATTAAGAGAATCCGTCCAATCAGGATCAACCCAGTTTCCCCAACCCTGGGATATTTGAGCATAATCATTTTGTTTTGTAGGGTCAGAATTCTGGACATATATCTGTGTATGATTTTTCGCATCTATTGCAGTGAAATAAATACATGAATCAGGTCCATGACCTTTATAATCTCCCCAGCTTACCGATGATGCCCAATAAACCTGACGAGCATTGAAAAGCCAGCCGTTGTTTCCTTTTAGATCTGCATAATTAAGAGAATATTTATCGGTTGCTTTATCATAACAAAAAAAAGAGGTACATTGTGTAGTTGCCCATGCAGGGACTCCTTTTGACCATGCCGGGAAAAGAACGGTTTCTCCAAGAGAAAAATCTTTTTGATCCATTGTTCCATCGTAAGGTTCTGCTGTTACCGGATTGCTGGGAGCTGATTCAAATTGTCCTGCATTATATACGGTTATTTCATATTTATCACCGGATGCAGCCTTTGTATCTACCCAGATCGTACTTATTGTTTCATCAATTCTACTTCCATTTTTATAGATAAAATATTTCTCACAAGTAGGATCAGGTGATGCCGACCATTGAAGATATATCTTCTTATCGGAATTAACGATACCAAGATCAGATATTGGCGGAAATGGTTCATTAGGTTTTGAATAATTAGAGTAAACGGATCTAGTAGGTGCAAATACATCATCTCCAAATCCAATCTCTTCGTATTCATCAATCTCACCATTACCATTATCATCTGTACCCTTATAACCAGGGCTTTTATCAGGACCATAATCATAATTGCCAAGCTCCGCTTCATTTCTCATAACGAGTGTAATATAGTAATAACCATTCCTTGATGTGTCTGTAAATGTGGATTCGCTATAGAGAATTGGCAAAGAATTTACCTTCATACCCGGTTCCCCATGAGCTGCA
>JAUXGM010000083.1 GCA_030622125.1 bacterium
GAGAAGGAGAAGCTGAAGAAACAGTGATCTATACTCCTGATGAGAAACCGGGAGAAAAATTAGAAGGAACCATAGAAAAAGAGGATAGAGGCATGCCCAGCACCAATTTGGTGCGGGGTGAAAGGTTAGAGGATAGTGAAGAAAAGACAAAAGAAGATACAGAAAAAGCAAAAGAAGAAGAAGAAATCACAAAACCCATAACCACAGAGAAAACAGAGAAAGAAGAAGTAGAACCGGAAATAATTGAAGAAAAAACAAATGAAAAGCCAGAAACAGAGAAAGAAAAAGTTGAAGAAATAATTGCTCCGACAATAGATATGAATCAGGAAGTAGTATCACAGCCAAACAGGGGACATACCTCGGATGTTCAGGTGTGTCCCGATGAAACCGAGGGAATCCAGTCGCAAACTCCGCAACAAACGGAGGAAACTGCAGAAAAAGAGGTTGGTGAAGAAGAAAAAGCCGAGAAAGAAAAAGCAGAGAAAGAAACCATAGAGAAAGAAACGCTTGAAGGCAAAAAGCCCGTTAAATCAAAGTTTAGCGATAGATATAAGAAAAAAGAAAAAGTAAAAAAGGTAAAAATAAAGAAGACGAAACCCGAAAAAGAAAAAAGCAAAAAAAGTCCACTCTTAACAATTGTTTTAATAATTATTTTGATTGTTGTTTTTATTGCAATTGCTCTGTTCCTTTCAAATCAGAATGACAAAATTAGACAGATATTTCCAATAGGAAAAAGAGAGGTTCGAGGCAATAAAAAAACAGTGAATGGTGAGAAGTTCACCCCGTTAAAGACGGAATCTCTAACGGGGTTAATAGTGAAAAGTGAAGAAGAAAAAGCAGAGAAAGAAAAAACAATTAAAGAAAAAATTATCAAGAATTTTTATGTTCAAGCCGGGTCATATACAAAAAAAGAGAGCGCACTTGAAGAAGTTTCAAAATTTGAAAAGATTGGATTCAATGCCGGAATCGTTGAAGTTGATATAAATGGAGTGCATTACTTTCGGGTAAGAATAACCGGAGCTTCGCCTACAAGGGAAAAAGCAATGGAGAAAATTAAAAAGATAAAATCAGCGGGCTGGAAAGAGGATCTTTATCCTTTTTTAGAGACGGAGGCAAAATGATAACGAAAGAGGTGATATATATATTTTCTATAAAAGATGAATTCACTGATTCCAATTATACTACTATTGAAAAAGAGATCAATTCTCTTATCATAAAAGGTGAGAAAAACTTTATTGTAGATTGTAGTGATTGTATTGATATTGAAGCACGGAATATTCAAAATCTTGCAATTATCTCAAATCGTGCGAAGAAAAACCTTGCGAACTTTGTAATATTAAGTAAAAAAGATTCGGAAATTGACAGGAAGTTTCACCTATTTAAAGTAGATAAAAATGTTCCTTATTTTTATTCTATTATGGAAGCAATGGGACATATTAAGATGAAAGAAAGCAGCGGTTTGAAATATTTTACAATGGAAATGGCATTTTCAGGCGAACTTGACAATCTTCCTCTAATAAGAGAATATGCGTGGTCGGTATTACATAATTTACCAATAACACATGAGGAAGGCAATCTCATTGTCCTTTCCATAGATGAAGCGGTTGCAAACATTATGAAGCACGCTTACAAGGGCAGCAAGGAAAGACATCTCATTGTTCAAGCACAATATAAAAAACCAAATTTAAGATTTGTTTTAATTGATAATGGCGATGAGTTCGACCCGACTGAAAAAAGTGAAGAAGATCTGAATATTGATGAATATATAAAAGAAGGGCACGCCGGCGGGCTTGGTATTTATATCATTGAACAGGTTATGGATAATTTTCAACATCTATACATTCCCAATATGGGAAATAGGTTGATATTAGAAAAGAAAGTTGAAACCAATGAAAATTCTAATAGTAGATGATGAAAACGCAATAAGAAAAACCTTTAAAATGGTTTTGACTTATGCTAAACATAATGTAGTGGAAGCAAAAACTGCGGAAGAAGCATTTGATATTGCAAAGAAGGGGGATATTGATATTGTTTTTTTGGATGTGAAGCTACCGCAAAAAAGCGGACTTGATATTGTTCCCGATATTAAGAAAGTATCGCCATCTTCTTATATAATTATTGTTACCGGTCATGGAAATGTTATTGATGCTGTAAAGGCAGTGAAAATGGGCGTTTATGATTATATTGAGAAACCCGTATCAGTTGAAAGAATAAAATTTTTGATAAATAATATTAAAGAGGAGAAAAAAATAATAACTGCATACAGTCGGGTAATAGGTGAACAATCTTCGTTTGAGCTAATCGGTAATGATGATAAGATAAACGAGATCAGAAAAATGATATTCAAGGTTGCCGATTCCAATGCAACTATTTTGATAACGGGAGAAAATGGCACAGGTAAAGAGATCGTTGCCCGATTGATACATAAAGATTCTAATTTAAAAGGCAAATTTGTTACAGTCAATTGTGCCGCACTTCCCGATGAACTTATTGAATCCGAATTGTTCGGTTATAAAAAAGGTGCTTTTACGGGTGCCGAAAAAGACAGTGTCGGGAAAATCGAATTTGCCGATGGAGGAACTCTTTTCCTTGATGAAATTGGTGATATGTCTAAAAAAACGCAGGCAAAACTTTTGAGGGTTCTTCAATTTAGAAGATTTTCTCCGCTTGGTGATACAAATGAAAAAGAGGTTCAGATACGATTTATTGCCGCAACAAATAGAAATTTAAGAGAATGTGTTGAAAAGGAGGCATTTAGAGAAGATCTCTTTTTTAGATTAAATGAGATACCAATATTTTTACCTCCGTTAAAAGAACGAAAAAATGATATTCCAATTCTAATCAAATATTTTCAAAATACATTTATAAGCGAAGATCGTTTTGACTTTACCGATACTATTATGGAATATTTAATAAATTACAATTATCCGGGAAATGTAAGAGAACTCAAAAATTTCCTTAAAAGAATCTTATTACTTTCTGAAAAAAAACCAATAGATGAGGAAGAATTTTTACACATAATACCTGAAATAAAAGGACAAATTAAAGATAAAAAATTTACCTCTCCAGCTTCGTATAATGAATATATGGATCTAATTGAAAGGGATTTTATCCAGAGTGCGTTGGAAAAAGCCAACTGGAATATATCTAAAACCGCCAAAAATATAAATATGCAAAGATCGAACCTCTATAAAAAAATACAAAAATATAACCTCCAAAAAGATGAAATTGACTGAAGATACTTTTTTCCTCTATCAATCTATTAAATTCAAAAGAGATGCCAAAGTGCTGGATATTGGTTGTGGAGATGGTAGTATCTTGTCCGATTATGCAGATAAATATAAAACTATTCAGTTCTACGGCATTGATAAAGTTAAAGTATCTGCAAGAAATAAAGAAAATTTAACAGTTAAAAATATTGATATAAAAGATTACAAGAAATATTTTTCATCCCATTTTTTTGATATAGTGCTTTCAAATCCTCCTTATTTTTGTGCCGATGAGGGAAAAATTTCCCCGAAAGAAGAAAATATAATGTCAAAGACGGACCAATATCTATCCATTGATCTGCTATTTTGTTCGGTAAATTACCTTTTGCACCCAAAAGGCAGATTCTATTTGCTTTATCCGGCATCTCGATTATATGAGGTGTTGACAAAGAGTGAGAAATACTCTTTAAAAATAGATAAGATAAGATTTAGATTTACCGTGAAGGACAGAAATGCCGATATTTTCTTATTTAGCGGAGAAAACAAAAAAGGGAAAGTAGATCCGAAAATTTTATTTCCCTATATTAAGGAGGTTTAAATGAAGGTTATAATTCCGGTTGCGGGTGTTGGAACAAGATTACGCCCTCATACACACACGGTACCAAAGGTACTGATAAATATTGCAGGAAAACCGATAATATCATATATTGTTGATAAATTAAAGAATGGAAAAACTTTAGAATTTATCTTTATATTGGGCTACTTGGGCGACAAGATAAAGGATTACCTTATCTCTCAGTATCCCGGTATGAAATTTAATTTCGTTTACCAGAAAGACAGGAAAGGACTTGGACATGCGATTTATCTTGCAAAAGAATTTATAAAACCGGAGGAAAAGGTTCTTATAGTATTAGGTGATACGATCTTTGATACCGATTACAGTTTTTTAAAGAACAATGCTTCCGTATTGGCGCTTAAAAAAGTTGACAATCCGCAAAGATTTGGAATTGCCGTGACGGATAACGATAAAATAATTAGATTGGTTGAAAAACCCAAAGAATTTATTTCAAATCTTGCTTTGGTGGGTATCTACTACATTCAAAATTGGGGGCGTCTTGAAAATGCTTTAAAGTATATAATTGAGAAAAATATAAAAACCAAAAATGAGTATCAACTTACCGATGCCCTTCAGAAAATGATAGAAGATGGTGAAACCTTTATTCCTCATGAGATCAAAGGATGGTATGATTGCGGAAAATTAGAAACAGTGCTTTCTACAAATGAATTTTTACTTTCTAAAAATAATATGATTCATAATGGGAAAAACAGCATAATTATTCCGCCCTGTTATATACCCAAAAATGCAGTAATAAAGAACTCAGTTATCGGTCCGTATGTTTCGGTCGGTGAAAATGTTATAATAGAATCATCTATCATTAAAAGTTCTATTATTGATAAGAATACCGAGGTATATAATATGAATTTGTTCCGTTCTATTATTGGTGGACATTCTTATATCAAGGGGCATTCAAGACAGATGAATATTGGTGATTCATCGGAGGTGGAATTCTAATGAGAGTATATGATATTATTTACAAAAAGCGAAATGGTAATGAGATATCAAAAGAAGAGATAGAATTTATTATAAATAATTATGTAAATGGTAAAATCCCCGATTATCAGGTATCGGCACTTTTAATGGCGATCTTTTTTAGAGGAATGGATTTTAAAGAAACCCTCAATTTAACACTTGCAATGACCAATTCGGGAGAAACTTATAAACTTGATGATCTTGATCTTCCTACCGTTGATAAACATTCAACGGGTGGTGTTGGTGATAAGATATCTATACCGTTAGTTCCAATTGTAACCTCTTTTGATGTAATTGTTCCGATGATGTCGGGACGTGGTTTGGGACATACCGGCGGCACACTTGATAAATTAGAAGCGATCCCCAACTTCAAGGTGAATTTTGGAAAGGAAGATTTTTTTGATCTACTTAGGAAGAATAAGGCGGCAATGATAGGACAATCTGAAAAGATCGCTCCAGCAGATAGAAAGCTATATGCTCTGAGAGATGTTACTGCAACCGTTGATTCCATATCGCTTATTACAGCGAGCATTATGAGTAAAAAGATAGCCGAAGGGGCGGAGAATCTTGTTTTTGATGTTAAATACGGTAGCGGTGCATTTATGAAGGAGAAAGAAAATGCCGAAAAACTTGCAGGCTATTTAGTAAAGGTTTCTAATATCGCCGGTAGAAATGCAGATTTTGTTCTTTCGGATATGAATACACCTCTTGGTCAAATGATAGGCAACCGCCTTGAGATCATAGAATCCATAGAAATATTAAAAGGGCAGGGTCCCAAAGATACAACCGATCTGACGGAAGAACTTGGAGCAAAAATGCTTGTTTTAGCGGGTATATATGAGGATATGGGGACTGCCAAAAAAGAAATACAAAAAAGATATGAAACAGGTCTGTATCTGGATAGGTTTAGAAAGATCATTGAATTACAAGAAGGAAACCCGAAGGTGATAGATGATTATAATATAATGATACCATCTGAATATAGATATGAATTTAAAAGTGATAAAGATGGAATTATAATAAAGGAAGATGCTTATTTATTCGGAATGGCTGCACTTGTAACCGGTGCGGGAAGGGAAAGAAAAGAGGATGAGATAGACCATTCCTGTGGAATAGAATTATTAAAAAAAGAAGGAGAAAATGTTTCAAGGAATGAAACAATACTAATTATTCATTATAATAATGAGGCAAAATTACGGAATTCTCTTAAATATATTAAAAAGGGTATTTCAATTGAATAAAAAATATATAAATTTCTATAAGGATCTTTTATTTCGCCATAAGACAAGATTTATTACCGCCATTATTTTTATGTTCTTATTCTCAACATTGAATACATCAATTGTCTTTGTAGTAAAAAGTCTTATGGATGATGTGTTTATAAACGCTGCATTACTTTCACGAGGAAAGAATATCAAAAAAACAAAAATATTTGACCTGAAAAGAATGTTATCAAAAAAAGCCGTTTCCATAAAAGATCAGGCATCAATAAAAAATAGCACTCACATAAAAGGTAAAGAAGCCGTAAATTATCTACTTCATTCTTTAATACTGGTAGCTCTTATTTTTATAAGCATTACATTGTTAAAAGAGTTATGCTGGTATATTCGCAGGTATTCAATGCTTTATATCGGGGAAAGTGTTGTTCGGGACCTTAGAAATGGTATTTATACACATATTCAGCATCTATCTGTTAGGTACTTTGATAAGGCACAAACCGGAGAAATAATGTCTCGAATTACGAATGATGTTACACTTGTTCAGCAAACAATTGCAACAGCAGGAACTCATATTATTCAAGAACCTATAAACTTTATATTTGCCTTTGGTGTTCTTTTTTATTTGAATTACAAAATGACCGTCATTGCACTTATTACAATTGTAATATTGATCTATCCGGTAGACTATCTTTCAAGAATAATGAAAAAAGCCGCACAGACATCTCAGAAAAAGATCGGCAATTTAAGTTCAATTATGCAGGAGATAATAAGTGGTATAAGGATCGTTAAAGCATTCAATATGGAAAAATATGAGATAGAAAAATTTAAAAAGACAAATAAAGAATACTTTAAAGCAATGATGAAAGGAAATTCTGCAAAGGCTTTACTGACACCGACAAATGAGATACTTGCATCAATTGCAATATCAGCAGCTTTAATAATCGGCGGTTTTGAGATAATAAACGGTAAAATGACCACCGGAACATTCTTTGCGTATTTTTTTGCTTTATTTTCAATGTATGCACCATTAAGATCTATTACAAATGCATCATCTACCTTGAAAAGATCTCAGGCATCTATAGATAGAATAAATGAAATATTAAATGAAGAGATCAAAGTAAAAGAAAAGGAAAAGCCAACTCCCATAAATAATTTTAGCGATATCATCACTTTTAAAGATGTTTACTACGCTTATGATGATAAGAATTGGATTTTAAACAACATGAATTTCTCTATAAAAAAAGGTGAGACAATAGCGTTTGTCGGTGAATCAGGTGCCGGAAAATCTACAATTGCCTCATTGTTTTTAAGATTTTATGATGTAAATGAAGGTAAAATCATTATAGATAAAGTTGATATTAGGGATTATTGTGTAAATGATCTTAGAAATCTTATCGGCTATGTTTCACAGGAGACCTTTCTTTTCAACGATACTATCCGTAATAATATAATCTATGGAAAGGAAAAAATCAATGAAAACGAAATAATAAAAGCTGCAAAGAATAGTGGGTCTTACGATTTTATTATGAGCTTGCCAAACAAATTTGATACTATGATCGGAGAAAGGGGTTATGCTCTTTCCGGCGGACAGAGACAAAGAATTGCGATAGCAAGAGCACTTATTAAGAATCCAGGTATATTGATACTTGATGAAGCAACCTCTGCTCTTGATACAGAATCAGAAAAATTAGTTCAAAATGCCCTAAATGTTTTGATGAAGGGAAGAACAAATATAATTATAGCTCATCGATTATCTACTGTGGCAAATGCCGATAGAATTATGGTGCTTTCAAATGGAAAAATCGTAGAAACAGGAAGTCATAAATCGCTATTAGAAATAAAAGGATATTATTGGAAATTGTATAATATAAGATGATACAAATTGTAAAATTTTTATATTATCTCTCTGTATATTTTCCCGATATTACTTATTTTATTGGCAAAATATTTGCAAATCTCCTTTATATACTGGGTATTAGAAAAAGAATTGTTTTAAAAAATTTGGCGATTGCATTTCCGGATAAAGACATTAAATGGAGAAGGAAAATTGTAAAAAAGTGTTATGAATTTTTTGTTTTTCAATCGGTTTGGACAGCTTATTACTACATTTATCAGGAAAAACTTAATGAAAGATTAGTAATAAAAGGTATGGAACCCTATTTAAAAGCGATAAAAAATAAGAAGCAGATTTTTTATTATTCGGCACATTTCGGTTCATGGGAAATTGCAACCCTATATTTTGAAAAAAATTTCAGAAAAACAATATGCCTATATCAAAAGGTTCATAATGAACAAATCAATAAATTTTTACTGAATTTTAGAAAGAAAACCGGCGGAATATATGTTAATAGGCGAAATACAAGAACAATGCTGAAATATATAAAAATGGGCTATGATCTTGCTTCAATAGTGGATCAGAGACCTATAGAGGAGGGGATAATCGTAAATTTTTTTAATACAAAACTTCCCTTTTACTCAATTCCCTTTAAATTGGCAAAAAAATTTGATGGAGATATCTTTTTTGTGTTTTCATACTACAAAAACGGTTTGTTTTATATTGAAATAAAAGAGTGTAAAGAAAAAGAATTGGATAATATTGTGCAGGATTATGCAAAAACTCTTGAAGAATATATAAAGAAATGTCCCGAACAATATTTCTGGCTTCATAATAGGTGGAAGGAAAGGTTTTAAATTTTCTTGACTTTAAACCATTTTTAAGTTATAATTCAAAAACGAGGTTGCTATGAAAAAAGGAATTTTGGTTATTTTATTGTTGACGGTTTTCATTTTTAATGCAAATGGTTCTTCATTTTTTTATGATGAAGAGGTAGTGAATAATGGACTGAATCTTTTTATAGGTCCAAAGATCGTATCGGATCCTGCGAACCCTTCTGAAAAGGAGTATTGGTTCTATTCGAACATATCACCTGAATTTACTATTAGTATGGTTACATTCGGATTGGATCTGAGATTTCAATACAATATTAGTGATAGTAAGTTTTATAGTGACGATTGGAATAGTTTTGAAGGCATATTAAGAAAAATATGCTTTATAAAATTGGGTAAAAAATATTCTAAATATTATTTTAGATTTGGAGATTTGAAAGGGACATCCATTACTCCGGGGATTTTTATGGCAAATTACTCAAATAGTCCTATTATTGACAAAGAAAAGAGGGGATTTGAACTTGGATTTGATCTTGGAATGGGCGGATTTGAGTTGATGTTAAATGATCTCTCGCATCCATCACTTTTGGGAACCCGAGCATTTTTCAGACCGCTCTTTAAGACAAAGATCCCGGTTGTTTCAAATACACAGGTCGGAATTTCTTATGTCGGTGATTTTAAAGCTCCTTCCAATGTTCAATATGAAGATATTATCATAACGGATGATGAAGGAAATACGGAGACGGTAAGGGCGGTTATAAGGGACGATAATGATGATCCGGTTTGTGATTATAAGACGGTGTCTACAATTGCATTTGATGCCAATGCACCGATAACGAAGTTCAATGTATTTACAACCGGTGTTTATGGAAGTTACGGAAAATTTCTTGATGCAGGTAATGGAATAATGGCGGGTGCTTATGTTTATACAATATTTGATATTAAGGTTAACCTTGAATATAGAGATGTTTCTCCCGATTTTATTGTTGATTACTTTGATCAAAGTTATGAAGTGGATAAATGGGGTATCGGTGATTCAGAGATAAGTAAATATAAGCATCTAATGTATTTGAAAACACAGGTTGACGGAAATACATCAACCGGAAGAATTAAAGGTATATTCGGCGGTATATCGGGCAATTTATTTAATAAGATATTAATAAGCGGAAGCTACATGGATATGGAAGGACCTGATAACTGTATTTTAAGGATAAATCTTGATGCAACAAGAGCAATTGAAAAGATCAAAGCAAGATTCACATATACC
>JAUXGM010000022.1 GCA_030622125.1 bacterium
AATTCACTGACATTGACCTCTAACCTCCAACCTCTAACCTCTTGTTGAGGTAATGTCCCTCTTTTGTGGCTTTTCGGAGATTAATATTGTTTTTAACTATCCTCCAACCTCCAACCCAATGTCAGTGAATTAAGAAAATTTTTGAAAATAATTTTATTATTTTTAATGCAAGAATTTTGGTTTTTGTATATTTTTTTAGTTTTTTATCCCGATTACCTATATTTATTTTCTCATTAGATAATTGACGCTCATTAGATAATTAATTTTATAATAATTGGGCTGTATAATAATTATTGTAATTTTTATTTATTAGTTATTCTTTTTGTTCTCCGCTTCTTTTTTAAATTGCCACCCTTTTAGCGAATGATATTATCACCGTTTTAGATAGTGTTTTTTTATTTCGTTTATACCTCCTTCCCTGCCGTATTGGTTCTATATGTTTTATTAATGATTTTATTATTTCCTTTATCGTTTTTATTATTTTTCTTAGAGTATCACTTAATAAATTTATCCATTTGTTCTTTAATATATTATATCCTATATTTTCATTTATTGCGTATTCGTATCGGTATTTTTTTGTTTTCTTTTTTAATTTTTTTTCACTACATATTTCTAATAATCTATATAAATTACTTTGAATTAACTTAGCGTAAAAATCCTGAAGTATCACTTTTACTTTCTTTCCCGAAAATAATTCAATTTGCAACTTATTTTTTAAAGTATTAAATACACTTTCTATTGGCCATCTTTTAAAATATAACTCTTTAAAAATTTCCACCGGATATTTATCCTTATTAAGTAATGAGGTTGCCAGAACTTCTATCTCCCCATCTTCTAATTCTACCCTCACCAATCTAATTTTTACACCATCCTTTTTTATTTTTTTATCTATTGAACAATTTAATCCCTTTTTATGATGAATTTTTAAAATTATTATTCTCTCTTTTTCTTCACTATTTAAAAAATTATCTATTTTTTTCGAAAATTTTCTTTTTATCCGTGCCACAAAATGGATCATTCTTTCTCTTAGTAATGCAAATAACCATGCTGCCGGGTAGCCTCTGTCCAATAATAATAAATCTCCTTTTCCTAATTCTTCTATTTGTTTACATAATAATTCACGCTCTTTTATTGTTGCCGAACTTAAAATACCGGCTACTATCAATTTATTTAACGGATCATATAAAAGATGTCCGTTCCCCTGGATAACTTTTGTTTTTTTTTGCTTTTTGCTAACCCAAAATAAGATATTAATTCTTTGTCAATTATTTCACTTCCCGTCGATGGTATTATAAAACTTGACATATCGCCTGCTATCAAGCGAAATCCCTTCCATTTCTTGACTAATCCCTCTGCTTTATAAAAATAACTAACCATCGTTTCTAAAATATCTAAAAACGTTGCTGCTTTAAGTTTTGTTCTGGCTTTAAAAAAGGCACACTTTTTGGGGGTATTAATATTATTATAGAATATATTTAATTCGGCTTGTGTACTTTTTGTACGAAAATTTAATATGAATTTTATCAATTCAGTAAATGGCAATTTTCTCGTTCTTGTAAAATCCTTTTCGCTTTCACGAGAAATATCTAAAAAATTATCGGATCTAATATGAGTAGATAATTTGAATAAAATATTTTCAATTTCCTTTTTTTTTGATACCCTATTCTTTTTATTTGCTTTGCTTTTTCTTCTCATTATTTACCTCTATTAAGTTCTTTTTTCAGTTTAATAATTTGCATATTAATATCAGTTAATTCCGATACAAGTTCCTTTAATTCCTTCCAATTTTCCGTTAATTTTCTGACTTCGTCAACTTCTCCTTTTCTTAACGATAAGGTATGAGTTTTTCCGTCTTTGGTAACAGTTAATACATAAGATTTGTGCAAGTATTTTTTATCTTGATGACACTTGCATTTCGGGTTTGAACATTTTCTTTTAGATAGATAAACAGTACCTTTCATAAAATCATCAAAAGATTTGATTTTACCGATTAAGCTTAATCTTTCCTTTAATAACGCATCTAAATCCTTCATTATAGCCTCCTATAATATAATGTGTTTTTTAAAACACACATTATACTATAACAAAAAAAAATATAAATGTCAAGCTAAAATGAAAAAAAAATCTAAAAATTCCTTAATTCACCGACATTGACCTCGAACCTCCAGCCTCTGTTTTCGGTAATGTCCCTCTTTTGCTGGTAACGGAGTTTAATATTGTTTTTTTCTATCCTCTAACCTCTAACCTCTTTTTCTTGATGTGCTCCGTCTTTTGAAATAAATATGGGGTTTTACAGTATAATTTGATATGAAAAAGATAATATTCTCATTTTTTATTGTTTCAATTATTTTAATAAATGCCATCACTCTTGATGAGTATGTTGATCTTGCTTTAAAGAACTCAAATGAATTTAGATTGGCAAGGATCGAATTTTTACAAGCTGAGATGGCACTTAAAATTGCTCGTGGCGGATTTTTGCCTGAGGTTAATTTTACCCTTAAGGGTCCCGATTACTCTTGGAATAGAAATTATATCAATTTTTTAGGGTATGCTAATAGAATAGAACTCATTGCTGAAACGAATAATTTAAGTAGTGGACTGGACATTAGCCAATGCCTTCCGTTTTCCGGAAATCTTCGAATATCCAATGGATTAAAAAAATATTCGTCCGATTATAATCTTTACAATAATGTAAAGGAATATGATCTCTATACGAACATAAACGTTCTTTTTCCAATCTTTGAAGAGGATACTGTTAAAAAATCCATACGAAGGAAGAAAGTGGAATATGAGATCGCAAAAAATAATTACGATCAGAAATTAAAATCAATAAAAAAAGAAGCAATAACCTTATATACCGAAACACAAATGGCAAAAGTAAAAGAAAATATAGCAAAAGAAGAGCTTGAGAACAGTAAAAAACTTTACTCGATTACAAAGGATAAACTTAGTGTGGGAACGGCTTCCGATATTGATCTTCTGGATAATGATATCCTCGTTTCACAAAAAGAGATTGCACTTAACGAATTGAGGAATAACCGATTATCAGCCGTAAAAAAAATGGGAGATTATATTAATACCACAAATGAGATCAGTGTAGAGGGTGGACAGATAGAACTTTTTCAAAAAAAGATACCTCAATACGAAAACTTAATAAATACGGCACTAAAAAATGATCAAACGATAAATAATTATCAAATTACACTTAGAGAACTTAAAAGTGAATTACGCTATCTAATATTTAGACAATATTTTTCCGCATCGATCGGAGCAGGATATAATTTTGATGGAAGAGGAGATTCAATTTCAAATACATTCACTGATTATAAAAAGAGTAATTGGTACGGCTATCTTTTATTGAATATCCCTATCTTTGACGCATCCGTAAAAGCGTTAAATACCAAAGTAAAAAAAACCATGATCAAAAAAACAAGATTGGAATTGGAAAACTGTCAAAAGGAAATGAAAAACAGGCTTTTTGACCTCTATCAGACAAACACTATCCTAATAGAAAGGGTAGGATTATTAAAAAAACAATTAAAAAAAAGCAAAAAATTATTTGAAATGACAAAATTGCGATACAAAAACGGGTTTGAAAGCTACGAAAAAATAAAAGAAGTTGAAATAGATTATGAAAATACCCGTTTGAATTTGAGTAATACGATCTATCAATTAAATAAAAATTATTTAGAAATATTATATTATTCAGGAGATTAATATGTGGTATAAAATTTTATTAGATGTGATCAGTAAACCTTTCCATGCTTTTACTTCATTAAAAGAAAAATACGAAGAGGATGAATTTTATAAATATCCATGGCTATTGCTTCTTTTGATCTATACCGTTATTATGGTACCTTTCAGCTTTTCATTGATACCTACGATGAAACAGTACGCTCCGGCTTATGCTCACTACATAGTAGAACATAAGGGATTAAATATTGATGAATCCTTTATACTTAGAAAGCTAATTCAGCAGATCAGTATTTCTCCCGCATTGACTCCCGTAAATATTATTTTAGGTTTTCTTCTTGCCGCTTTGTTGCTTTATATCTACCTCTATTTTTTTAATTATAAGTTAAAATACAAGCAATTGTTAACTATTGTTTCACTTTCATACATTACACAGGTAATAGGGCATGCAATAAGTATTCTTTTTCATCATTTAACTCAGTTTAAATTTATTACATCTTTTGCAGATTTTAATAAATCAATGCTCGGTTTACAATTCTTATTTGATTCGCATAAGAATCCTCAACTTTCCACTTTTTTGTCTTTGAATAATTTTTTTGCTATTTGGTATCTTGTGCTCTTGATCGTTGGGATTTCAATCGTTTCAAAAAAGAAGATAGATAAAACAACTCTAATAGTAATTATACCCTGGCTGATCTTCTGCGGAGTTGTAGCGATATTGAGTAAATAAAATGGAAAAAAAGAAAAAAAATATCTTACCCGTTATTATTGTTTTCTTTGTTCTTTTTATGATTATTTTGATTGCTATCCCCAAATCAGGTTCGAAAAAAGAGATCGTAAAATGTAAAAAAATAACAAAAACGGATTTTGAGGGTTATATCTTTACTAATGGTTATTTGAATTATAGATATGTAGAAAAAATCGGTGGAGAATATGACGGAAGGATAATAAAAACATATTTTTCAACCGGTAATAAATTTAAGAAAGGCGATCTATTGTTTGAAATTGGATATTCGAAATATTTATTGGATCTCTACTCCGATTTTATGAAGGTAGAAAGAACTCTTGAATTTATCGAGAAAGAATATCTATCATCAAAGAAAGTATTTGAAAAAGGGGGAATTTCAAGGCAGAATTTTGAAAACATAAAGAATAATTACATGAATGCAAAAGATCATTTTATTAATCATCGGTTTTGGAAATATAAAGATTTCGGTTATACTTATGCTAATGGGAAATTTTTAATTAAATCCCCTTTTTCCGGACAGGTAATCAAATTAAATTATCAAGATGGCGAAAGGCTTGAACCGGAAAAACCAATTGCAGTTATAACCAAGGGAAAGGAAATGACCGGGATATTAAATGTTAATATTCTTGATTCGCAGAAGATAAAAATAAGGAACACTGTAAAAATTACATCAGATGTACTTCCGGATCTAAAAATAAACGGTATTGTAAATTCAATCGATCTCGAACCAAAAAGAATAGGCGAGGCGCAGGTCATAGAGGTTGGTGTCGCCGTTGATATCAATAAAAATCTTCCGAACAGAATACCTATTGATGGAAAAATTATTTATGAAATAAAAAAGAACATCATAAAAGTTCCGATAGAATCACTTTTTGAAAGGGATAGTTATTTTCAAAAGCGGAGTAAAAAAATAAAAAAGAAAATTCAAAAAAAGAATAAATCACGATACTATGTCTATGTAGTAACTCCACGATTAGGAAGAAAAGATATCGGCATATTAAAAAAACAAGCAATTAAGATCGAGATGCAAAATGATTTTTTCGTTGAAGTGATCGATGGTTTGGAGGAAGGTGATATTGTAGTCTATTTTTCCGAACAATCTATATTTGTCGGTGAAGAGGTAAGATATGAGTTTAATTAAATTGGAAAACATTAAAAAAGTCTATGAAATGGGAAAGATCAAGGTTCACGCTCTAAAAGGTATTACACTTTCTATCAATGCCGCAGATTATCTTGCTATAATGGGACCATCGGGTTCCGGGAAATCAACCCTTATGAACATTATCGGCTGCCTTGATGTCCCAAGTCACGGAAATTATATTTTAGATGGGAAAAAAGTAAGTAAATTGGGCGATAGTGAACTTGCACAAATAAGAAATAAACAGGTTGGTTTTGTTTTTCAAACATTTAATCTCCTGCCGCGTTTAAATGCTCAAAAAAATGTTGAACTTCCATTGATATATGCCGGAATGTTAAAAAAAGAAAGAGAAATAAAATCTAAGAAATTATTAACTAAGGTCGGGCTCGGACATAGAGCACATCATCTTCCAAGCGAACTTTCCGGCGGGCAGCGGCAAAGGGTTGCAATCGCCAGAGCACTTGCAAACAATCCAAAGATAATACTTGCCGATGAACCGACCGGCAACCTTGATACGACATCGGGTGAAGAAATAATGCAGATATTTGATTCATTAAATAGAGAGGGAGTTACAATAATTTTGGTAACCCATGAAGCATTTATTGCAGATCACACCACCCATATTATCCATCTTCTCGATGGTGAGATCGGAAAAATAGTTGCATCATCAAAATGAATCGGTTTTTTGAGGGATTTTCTCAAAGTTTAGCAAATCTAAGTGGGAATAAAACCAGATCCTTTTTAACGATGCTTGGAATAATCGTTGGGGTCTTTGCAATTATCGGGATCATATCAATTGGAGAAGCTGGCAAACTATCAATTAAAAGGGACCTCGAAAGTTTCGGAAGTAACCTTGCCGCAATATGGGCTGAAAAAAAGAGTGATACAATCTATAAGCCATTGAACAAATATGATGTGGAATTTTTAAAAAACCTTTCATATATAGAGGAACTGTCACCGATACTCTCACTGTACCGCGATGTAAGGATCGAGAACTACAAACTTCAAACGGCAATTATAGGTGTAAATGAAAATTATTTTTCACTAAATAATAGAAAAATCGATAAAGGCAGATTTTTTACTTCTTTTGAAAATCAACATTTTAGAAGGGTTTGTGTTATTACGGAAGGAATAAAAAAAGATCTTTTTGACCGAAATTCCATTGAAGATCCCGTCGGAAAAGTTATTAAGATCGGAGACTTTCCATTTTTTATAATCGGTGTTATTAAAAAAGTTGAGTTAAAATCAATACTTGCCGGTCTTGTGCGAGAAGAAAGGGATGTATATATTCCGGAAAACACAATGAAAACAACATTCGGAGTTAATCGGATCAATTACATACTTTTCAGTTTAAAAAAAGGAATAAAACCAAATGTCGTGAAAAAAACAATTACTTCTCTATTCAAGATACGAAAAGGAGAAAATACCTATTACGGTACACAATTCATTGAATCTCAAATAAAGCAATTTACCTCTTTAATGACTACTATAACGCTTATTATTGCACTTATCGGGGGGCTTTCTCTTCTTGTCGGCGGCATTGGTATAATGAATATAATGCTTATTTCGGTTACGGAAAGAACAAAAGAGATAGGAATTAAAAAAGCAATCGGTGCTACGGAAGGTATGATCCTGAAAGAATTCTTGCAAGAAGCGATTATTCTTTCGTTGATCGGTGCATTTATCGGTACAATAATCGGGATTAGCATAACAGTATTATTGGAACTTGCGATAAAATGGCAAATATATATTTCACCGCTTGCTATTGTAATAGCAATTGTGTTTTCCACATTTATCGGAGCACTCTTCGGCAGTATTCCCGCAAAAAAAGCATCGGCACTTCATCCTATTGATGCATTGCGTTACGAATAAGAAAATAAGTAAAAACAGAGGCTGGATGATAATGGGGACGGTGGTAGAAAAAGTAGAATTTTTTATTTAAATTACGAATATATAAGTAATTATGATATAATTTATATGAATAGAATTATTTTTTATTATAAATCGTAACTTGTTTATTATTGGTATTGTTTCACAATTTTTCTACTTTTTCTACCACCGTCCCCATTTTTCGCAATATTTTTTTTAAAGGAATAAAAGTTTAACATTTTGACTTTGGAATAACAAAAAATTTGCAAAAAAAAGCAAAAAAAACTATAATGTCAAAAGGTGATGTTATGATATACGCAAAAGTGATCGGTAATATTGTTGCTACAAGGAAAGAAGAAAAATACAAAGGCAAAAAAATCCTTATGATCCAACCTATTGACCTTGTAACAAAAAAACCTTATGGAAAATCCTTTGAAGCAATAGATGTAACACAAGCAGGAACAGGCGACTATGTTCTTGTAACCGTTCAGGGACACTCTTCCCGTGCTGCACTTCAAGATATGAAAATGCCTATAGATGCTGTTATAGTCGCTATTGTAGATAAGATATACCTTGATGAAAAAGATATATAAATTTTTATTTCTCGGAGACATATTCGGTAAAACGGGAAGAAAGATATTATCGGAACATCTTTTTGAGATAAAGAAAGAAAATGAAATCGATTTTACTATTGCAAATGGAGAGAATCTTGCCCATGGCAGTGGTATTAATATCAAGGGATTTCATCAGATATGTGAAGCCGGCGTAGATGTGGTAACATCGGGAAATCATGTCTTTCATCAAAAGCAGGTAATGGAACTTTTAGATGATACCGATAACTTATTGATCCCTGCAAATTATCCAATGGGAGTACCGGGTAAACGATACGGTGTCTTTAATGTCAAAGATCTTAATGTCCTTATTATAAACATTCACGGCATTGTTTTGATAAACAAGGGTTTTAATCCACCATTTCGAGTAGTGGAAAATATTCTAACCGAATATAAAAATTTTGATGGTCCGATATTTATTGATTTTCATGGTGAAGCAACGAGTGAGAAAAGAGCATTTGCAATGTATTTTGATGGCAAGGTTACGGGTATTGTGGGAACACACACCCACATACAAACAGCGGATGAAAGGATTCAGCCGAAAGGAACCGCATATATTACCGATATTGGAATGTGCGGACCATACAACAGCGTCATTGGAATAAAATTGGAATCGGTCATAGATCAATTCTTATACGAACTTCCGACTAAATTTGAAGTTGCGTCTTCACAGCCATCTATCCAGGGTGTTATAATGACCTACGATAGTGAAAAAAAATGTGTAAATAGTATAGAACGGTTGCTTAAAATATATTGATGAAACCTATATTTATCGTCGGACCTACGGGGATCGGAAAAACAGATATTTCAATTGAACTTGCAAAAAAGACAGATGCTGCTATAATATCGGCGGATTCGGTTCAGATCTACAAAATGTTAAATATCGGAACCGGCAAACCGGATAAAAAAGATATTGAAGATGTAAATTTTTATTTAGTAAATCATATTAATCCCAAAAGCTATTACTCTGCTTATAATTTTTTTCTTGATGTAAAAGAGATACTAAAAAAGATAAAAAAAAATATCATTATAAGCGGTGGAACAGGTCTTTTTGTCGAAGCACTGATACGCGGGATCGCCCCGTCCATTCCTAGGTCCGATAAATTGAGAGATGAGATCAGGGAAAAGGCAGCAGCAGGGTCGTGGGAAGAACTTTATTCTATGTTAAAGGAAGTTGACCCCGATTATGCGGATAAGATATCAAAAAATGATAAAATCAGGATTACCCGAGCTCTCGAGATCTATTTTTCTACCGGAAAAACCGTTACATCATTAAATAGAGCAACAAAGAATAACCGACTATTTACCGATTATCGGCTTTTTAATCTTACCTGTCCACGAGAATTACTTTATGAACGGGTCAATAAAAGGATAGATAACTGGTTTAATTCCGGTTGGATAGACGAGGTAGAATTATTATATCGAAAAAAGATCATTGATGAAAATAGCAAACCTCTTGGCTTTAAAGAGATCATTAAATTTTTAAAGGGCGAAATTAAAACACGAAAAGAATTGATAGAAACGGTAAAAAAAACAGAAAGAAATTACGCAAAACGGCAGATCACCTGGTTCAAGAGGTATAAAGAACGGATAGATATTGAGGCTACATTTAATATAAAAAATGATACGGAAAATATTTTAAAACATTTAGGAGGAAGATATGGTTGTTAATTTTCAGGAACCGTTTTTGAATGAGATAAAGAAAAGAAAAATTCCCGTAAAGATCTATCTTATGAGCGGCGGCAAGTTAAGTGGTGTAATAAAGGGGTTTGATCAATTTATCATTTTACTTTCCGATAAAGGTAAAGAAATTATTGTTTATAAAAGTGCGATCGCATTTATTGAACCGCAGCAAAAATTTTTATTAACAAATGACTGATTTTAACGGGCTTGTGGTTTTCCCTCAATTTTCCCAAAAAGATAAAATATATAGAGAAGAATTCGTTGATGAATTCAAAATGCTTCTGAAAAATCTTTCCATTGTAACCAAACAAGTGTTGGAGTATGAGATAAAAAAGATCTACCCCGCCACTTATATTTCAGGGTATAGAGTTCAGTTCATAAAAAAAGAGATATTGAAAAATAATATTTCAGTTATTGCTTTTTTAATTGATCTTTCATCTACACAAAGATTTAACTTGATAAAGGAATTTAGCGATACCGATGTAACAATCCTTGATAGGCAGGAGGTCATACTTGAAATTTTTAGATTAAATGCTACAACAAAATATGCAAAACTTCAGGTTGAGCTTGCTCAATTACAGTATATACTTCCGCAATTAAAGGGTTTAAGTGAATTCTCGCGATTAGGCGGAAGAGTAGGAACAAGAGGTCCCGGGGAGCAGCAACTTGAATACGATCGCCGAAATATCTTAAAAAGAATAACAACGGTTAAAAGAAAATTAAAAAAATTGGATACAAATTACAAGGTACAGAGCAAAAAAAGAAAGAATATATTCAAAGTTGCTATATGTGGATATGCCAATTCCGGCAAAACCAGTTTGTTAAATAGATTGACCCGTTATGACGGTAAAACAATGAGAAGACCATTCACCACACTTGACACAAGAATAAAAAGGAGTTATGTAGATAGAGAAACGATCCTTGTAATCGATACAATTGGTTTTATAAGGAATCTGCCGAAAAATCTTTTTATTGCTTTTAAAACGACAATGAATGTTCTTAATGATGTTGATCTGCTTTTGATCCTCTATGACCTTGCGGCAAAGGATATTGGTATTCAAAGTGAGGCAGTTGAAAATCAACTTTCAAATATTCTAAAATCCCCGAAGAACAAGGTAATTGTGTTTAATAAAATAGATAAGAAAATAGCTGTTATGAGAATTGAAAGTTTTAAAAAAAGATTTTCCGACGCATTTTTTATCTCTGCAAAAAATAACGAAGGAATAGAAAAATTAAAAAAAAGTTTGAAATTTTCTAAAGAAAAGGTAAAATATTAATTATGAAAGATTGTATAATCGCAATAATTGGAAGACCTAATGTTGGAAAATCCTCACTTTTTAACGCTATTTTAGGACATAGTGATGCCATTACGGAGAGAAGTCCAGGTATAACACGTGATAGAAAATATGGATCACTTATTGAGGAAGACCTTCGTCTGGTCTTTATCGATACCGGTGGCTACGATACCGAAGAAACCGGGATCATTCAAAAGATCCGTGAACAAACATTGATAGCGGTAACCGAATCTGATATAGTACTCTTTGTCGTGGATGGAAAAACCGGATTGATGCCGAGTGATGAAGATATTGCCGAGATACTTAGGAGGCATAATAAACCGGTTATAGTAATTGTAAATAAGGTGGATACCGATGAAATTAGCAGTTCGGTATATGAATTTAATAAGTTAGGTTTCAAAAATATGTTATCTACATCAGCGGCGCACAGAAAAAATATTGGTTCCGTAATTGAAGAAATCTCTTCTCATTCTAAAAAGATCGTGGATCTTAAAAAAAAGATGAAACCTACCAATGAAGATATGAATATTGCCATTGTCGGACAACCCAATTCAGGAAAATCAACATTGGTCAACTTCCTTTTAGGGGAGAAGAGAATGATCATTTCAGATATACCGGGTACTACAAGGGATTCAGTAGATAGTAGGATTAAATATCACGGTATAAATATTACACTTATTGATACGGCGGGTTTAAGAAAAAAAGCAAAGGTAAACAATAAAATTGAAGTCTATTCCATATTAAGAACGATCAAAAGTGTTGAAAGATCGGATATTGTTTTTTTGATCTATGATATAAATAGGGATTTAACAACTCAGGATCAAAAAATCGGAGCACTCATCAAAAGCCGTCAAAAATGTATGGTCATTGTTGCGAATAAATGTGATATTTACAGTAATGATAAGAATAGAAAAAGAAAGGAAGTTCAAGCAGAACTTTTAAAAAAATTCAATTTCTACCCCGATGCAAATTTTGAACTCATTTCTGCGAAATCCGGTTATAATGTAAATAAATTGATCGATTCTGCATTCTTGTTGTTCCAGAAATATAGGACAAAAATTCCAACACCAAAACTGAATAGGGCTATTCAGAATATTATGAATGCAAATTTTCCGCAATCTGCAAAGAATTTTAAGATCTATTACGGTGTTCAAACGGATAATCGCCCGCCGACCTTTAAACTTTTTGTTAATAGTAAAAAAATGGTAGATAAACAACTAATACGGTTTCTGGAAAAACAGCTCATCAAAAATTTAGTTCTTAGGGGAATACCTATAAGAATAGACCTTGTTGAAAGAAGATGAAATTATACTACATCTATCCGATTATTTTTTACCTTATTGGAAGTATTCCTTTTTCATACATTATAGTAAGGTTTTTCACGAAAAAAGATGTACGGAAGTTAGGGAGTGGCAATGTCGGAGCAACAAATGCTTTTAGAGCAGGCGGAGTATTTATTGGAATTTTATCGCTTTTGTTGGATACAGCCAAATCGGCTATTCCTTTATTTATTTTAAGGGAATACCAAGGGACATTTCCGATATTCATTAATCCGATAGATTTTATTCTTTTGCTCTCCCTTTTTATACTGATAGGACACATTTATTCGATATTTTTGCGATTCAAAGGCGGGAAAGGTGTTGCCGTTGCCGTAGGAATTCTTTTAGCCCTTTTTCCACAGGTGCTACTTAATGCCTTTATAGCCTTTTTGGTCGTTTTTTTGATATTCAGAATTGTTTCCATCGCATCGGCAATAGGGGCTATTGCTGTCATTATATCGGCATTATTACTAAAAATAACACCATTTTCAAAGTTTTTTTTAATTTTTATTTCACTTTTTATTATTATCAAACATCGCACAAATATAATGAGATTCGTAAGAAAGAAAGAAAAAAAAATATTCTGATTATCGCAAATCCTTGATATAACTAAAAAAACACTTGATTTTTTTTAAAGAATACCCTATAATACTATGTATGAAGATAACAGTGTTAGGTTCTGGTGGCTGGGGAACCGCTCTTGCTTTACTAATTCACAGTAATTTGCAGACAGACGATTCTCTCGTTATGTGGGATTTTCTTCCTGAAACTTTGAACAATATTAAAAACTATAGGGAGAATAAGGATTTTCTTCCAAATGTGAATATACCGAATGATATTGATATTGAGTATGATATTGACAAAGCGATCGGAAATAGCGATATTATCTTTTCTGTTGTTCCCGCAAAAGGTGTAAATTTTGTTTTGGAGCACATAGCCGATTTGAATATAAATAAAATAGAAGGGATCGTAAGTGCAACAAAGGGATTCGACCTTAAAGAAAAGAAAAGGATCTCCAAACTATGGGAAGAAAAGATCGGTGATATTATCTATGACAAATATGTAGTTCTTTCGGGTCCCTCTTATGCCAAAGAGGTTGCAAAAAAAAAGATAACAGCTGTTACGCTTGCATCAAAGAATCCTGCCCTTTCTCAAAAAGTAGCAAGTTTTTTATCTAATGATTATTTTAGATGTTATTCTTCCGATGATATTATTGGTGTTGAACTTGGTGGTGCATTGAAAAATATTATGGCAATCGGTGCGGGTATCATTGATCAACTTCAGTTGGGTAATAACGCCCGTGCTGCTTTTATAACAAGGGCATTATACGAGATGATCCGTTTTGGGCGTACCGAAGGTGCCAAGAAGGAAACCTTTTTCGGATTATCCGGAATTGGAGACCTTGTTGTTACCTCTACCAGCTCATTATCAAGAAATCATACTGTCGGAGAGGAACTTGCAAAAGGAAGAAAAATAGGTGATATTATTTCAAGTATGAAGATGGTCGCAGAAGGTGTTAAAACAACGGAAATAGTGAATGAATTAGGGAAAAAGAGAGATCTGGATCTCCCGATCACATATCTGCTTTATAATATAATGTATAAGGATCTTGATGTGAAAAAAGGTATCGTAAAACTTATGTCAAGATCATTAAAAAATGAACAATTTTATTGAACTATGGAGGTTTTTATGGCAACTAACTTAACAAAAAAAGAGTTGGTACAAGCAGTCAGCGAACAAGCTGGTGTTACAAAGGTTCAGGCTCAAAAAGCTGTTGGTGCGTTCATTGATGAAGTTACAGGTGCATTGAAAAGTAAGAAAAAAGTTACTTTAATTGGCTTTGGAACTTTTTCTGTAAAACACAGAAACAAAAAGAATGGAATCAATCCGAAAACCGGTGAAAGAATTAAGATCCCGGCAAAGAATGTTCCTCATTTTTCAGCAAGTTCAAAACTAAAAGAAGTTATTGCTAAAAAGTAATTTGATCTGAACTACGGGTGGGGGAGAGATCCCCCACCATTTTTTTATTTATGCTAAAAAATAAACTATTCTATTCAATAAAGGAGGTTTCATCAGAAATCGGTGTTACCTCACAAACAATTAGAAATTGGATATCGGAATTTCCTCAATTAAAGGTTCACAGAGAAAAAACCGGCAGAAGAATGTTTACAAAAAATAATATTAAAATATTAAAAGACATTAAAAAACAGAGAAATCAAGGATATACAGTAAAGGCAATAAGAAAACAATACAATAAAAAAATTGATGAAGATATCAATGGAATCATAACTAAAATTGATCATATGATCAAAAAAATTGACAGGGTTATTTAGTATTTGTTCGGGGCGTAGCGCAGTCCGGTAGCGCACTGGCATGGGGGGCCAGGTGTCGCTGGTTCGAATCCAGTCGCCCCGATTTTTAACCGTAGACACACAGGCCTACTCCTACGGTTTTCACTCTTTGCTTGTCTTCTTCAATAACCATTTCCATAGAGGTAAAAACTTTATTTCTCTTTCCAAATTATATTTTCCTATTTTTTCTTCATTCTCATAATGGTCGGTTATTATAAGTAAATTATCACACTGGAATTCTTTACTTGCCTTCATAAGAGAATTTATTTCCCTCTCTTTTGTATCAAGGTTTGTAATATCAAAACAAACTTGAATTACTTGCTTAATTTTATTTCCCTTTTGAAGAACGAAATCAACTTCGTCTTGCTCCGGTGATAATTATTGTATGCTTTATATTTATGAAATCTTTTATTGTATTAAGTGATTCCCTCGGTATATAATTTGCTTTCTTTGTTCCTTCAATTCGTTTTTTTTGTTCAAGTAGAATCTCTTTCAACAATCTTTTCTCTATCATATTCGCTCCATTGAACAATATATCTATTTATTGTTCATTCCATTATATAATATTTTATTTTTTCTTCTGATTTTCCTGTTGCGCAATCACGCTAAATTCTATTTATCCTGAATTTTACTCTGTGAAATATCTAAAATAAAAGAAAACAAGAAAAATATTTCAAGTAATATTTGAGAAAACAAAATTATTTTTAAAAGAGGCTTGACAAAGAAGGGGAAAAACTATATATTGTAAATAGTAATCGGATTTAACTATATATAGTTAAAATTCCGGAGGAAAAATGGATATTAAGTATGTAGAAAAAAGAGATGGTACCTTTGAAAAGTTTGATCTTTTCAAGATAGAAAATGCTTTGAGAAAAGCATTTAAAGAGACAAAAGAAGAATATATGATCGAGATCTTTAAAGAACTTTCTTTAGAAGTCATTAAAAGAATAGATAAATTATTTCCTTCGGTTGAGGATGTACAGGATATAGTAGAAATTCTCTTAATGGAAAAGGGTTATCACCGAACCGCTAAATCATATATTATTTACCGTGAACAACATGAGCAAATAAGAAAAATGAAAGACTCCGTTGAGGAGAGTCAAAAAATAATTGATAATTATATTGATATTAAGGATTGGAGAATAAATGAAAATTCTAATATGAGTTATTCTTTACAAGGTTTGAATAATCATATTTCCTCAACAATTACCGCAAATTATTGGCTTACCAAAATATATTCAAAAACAATTGCCAATGCTCATATTTCCGGTGATTTTCACATCCACGATCTTGGATCACTTTCAAGCTACTGTGTGGGGTGGGATCTTGGGGATCTTTTGCAAAAGGGTTTTGGTGGTGTTATTGGAAAGGTACATTCAAAACCGTCAAGACATTTTAGAACAGCTCTGGGACATATAGTGAATTATATGTATACGATGCAGGGAGAGGCAGCAGGGGCTCAGGCATTCGCTAATTTTGACACATTACTTGCACCTTATGTCAGATATGATAATTTAAGTTACAAGGAAGTAGTCCAGGGAATGCAGGAATTCGTTTTTAATCTCAATGTTCCCACAAGAACCGGGTTTCAAACACCTTTTTCCAATTTGACAATGGATCTCACTGTTCCGGCATCGATGCGCAATCGGCATATCAATATTGCCGGTGAAATTCAACCTGAAACATATTCAGAATTTCAAAAGGAAATGGATATGATCAACAATGCTTTTGCAGAGGTAATGATTGAAGGCGATGCTGTTCACAGAATTTTTACCTTTCCTATTCCGACATATAATATCACGAAGAATTTTGATTGGGAGAATAAAAATCTTGATAAAGTATGGGAGATGACGGCAAAATTCGGGATTCCGTATTTTGCAAATTTTGTTAACTCCGATATGGACCCCGATGATGCTCGCTCTATGTGTTGCAGACTTCGTCTGGATAATAGAGAAATTGCAAATCATAAAAGTAATGATATATCTTTAAACCTTTTCGGAGCAAAAAAGCCGGAAGAAGCACAACAGCATACAGAGCATGAGCAGAGGAGAGGTGGACTTTTTGCCGCAAATCCTTTAACCGGGAGCATAGGTGTCGTAACGATAAATCTTCCGCGAATTGGATATCTCGCTGCATCGGAAGAAGGTTTTTTCAAAAGATTGGAAGAAAAAATGGAGATCGCAAAGGAAAGTTTGGAAACGAAGAGGAAATTGATCGAAAAACTTACCGAGAATAATCTTTATCCATATACAAGATTTTGGCTAAAAAAAATTAAGCAGGAAAAGGGGGAATATTGGGCGAATCATTTTTCAACTATCGGTTTGATAGGTATGAATGAAACCATTCTAAATTTTTTTAAAATCCCTTACCATTCCAATGAGGGTAAAGCCTTTGCTGAAAAAATACTCGATTTTATGCTAAATAAATTAAAAGAATTCAAAAGAGATACGGGAAACCTTTACAATTTGGAGGCGTCTCCTGCGGAAAGTGCAAGTTACCGTTTGGCAAAAAAAGATAAGCAATTTTTTGATGATATTATGATATCAGGTTCCGATGATACACCTTACTATACGAATTCCGTTCATTTACCCGTATGGGAAACAAAGGATGTTTTTGAAGTATTGGATCATCAGGATGGGTTACAGTCAAAATTTACAGGCGGAACGGTCATACACTTTTTTATCGGTGAGGAAATTAAAGATACGACACCCTTAAAAATGTTGATAAAAAATATTGCCGAAAACTATACATTGCCTTATTTTTCCATTACTCCGACATTCAGTATTTGTCCTATTCACGGGTATGCGATCGGGGAGCATTGGACCTGCGAGAAGGAGCATTCAAAAGAGGAATTGGAAGTGTTTGGTAAAAAAGATAATGAAGGGAATTTAGTTATGCCAATGGAAGTTTATTCAAGGGTTGTCGGTTATTATCGTCCTGTTCAAAATTGGAACAAGGGAAAACAAAAGGAATTCAAACAAAGAGTCGATTACAATTTGCATATTGCATTGAAAAATATAAAATGATCAAAGGATACGAGAAGCTGACACTCGTTGATTTTCCGGGACATTTAGCGGCAACCGTATTTACAGGGAATTGTAATTTTCGCTGTCCATGGTGTCACAACAAGGATATTTCTTATATAAAACCTGATAGTTTTCCGGATATTCCCGAATCGGATATTATAGAATTTATGAAATCAAGAATAGGAAAACTTCATGGACTTTGTATAACCGGCGGTGAACCGACGATTTGGGGTGAGCATCTCCTAATTTTTATGAAAAATATCAAGGATATGGGTTTTTTAGTGAAGCTTGATACAAATGGTACCAATCCCGATCTCATTGTTACCGCATATAAAAGAAATATTTTGGACTATGTTGCAATGGATATCAAAAACATATTTGAAAAATATCCCGAAACAGTTGGCTTGAAATCACTTGATTTAACTCCGATAAAAAAAAGTATTGAAATAATAAAAAAATATTTTCCCGAAAACCATCAGTTTAGAATAACATTAGTTCCGGATCTTGTTTTTGAAGAAGACATACATAAAATGGAAGAAATAATAAATGATTCAATTACAATACAACCCTACAAAAAACCGCAGAATACAGAAGTTAACGGTTGGTAAAAAAAGGAAAGAGCCGCTTTTTAATAATCAATGTATTCCGCGAAATGCGATTCCTAACTCTTTGATAATCTCTGTGAAAAGGAGTTCTATATTCATATACCTTTGAGCGGCTAAAATCCCTTTATTAATTATTTTATTGACATATTTTGCAATATCCAATCGTGCCTCGAAGTTTGTACTGATATCGATACGATTATGATTTATTGCAACAATGATATTATAAAAATCCCGAAATTCTTTTTCAATATCTCGTTTAATTAATGTTAGTTCTACAATCTTTTTAAAAAACAGAAAAAAATCCTGAATTCTAACAAAATACTCTCGTGTGGTTTTATTAAATTTTTTTGCAATTTCCCTTTCTGTTTTTTCCTCGATTTCCCATATAGTTTTTGATCTATAGATAATATTCATAATTGCATTAGTAAGTTCCATAAATATTTCAAAGTCGCCTTCTATTAATTTTTTGTAATACCCGAACCTGCCGTCCGACAATCGTAAGATCAGATTATTTTTCTCTATATTAGATTTTTCACATATTGCATATATTTCAGAATCCCTTAAACCGACAAAATTTAAAACCTGACACCGTGATAATATAGTCGGCAATATCTTGCTTTCGTTATTTGAAATAAGTATCATATATATATAAAGAGGTGGTTCCTCAATAATTTTTAGTAAATTATTCATTGCCGCAACCGAAAGATCTGCTGTATCGTCTATGATCACTATTTTTTTCTTTCCGATAGATGGCTTATATAATGCCCATTCAATTATTTTATTGACTTCTTCTTTAATGGTAATTATTTTAGCGGATTTACTATTTTCTGTCGTTGTTTTTTTCTTAATATTTCTTTTGGGATCTATTTCAATAACATCGGGATGCTCTTTTTCATTTAACCTTTTACAATTAAAACATTCATTGCAGGGACTGTTATCATTACTTTCACAATTTAATATCTTTGCAAGCTCAATTGCAAAGAGATGCTTTCCGATACCCGATTTCCCAAAAAAAAGAAAACTATTAGGAAGTTGCTCCTTTTTTATTTCCTTTAAAACAAAGGTCTTTATAATATCATTGCCTATTACGGTATCAAAATCCATATTTCTTCTCAAAAATACCTATAATCTCATGCGATATTTTTTTTATGTCCCTATTTCCGTCTAATATAAAAACCCCTTTTCTTATCTCAGGTAATTTCATAAAACCGGAATATATTTTTTTGTGAAATTCCATATTTTCTTGTTCCAAACGATCGCCATCTTTATATCCGCTTTTCGAACTCACATTCCTTGCTCTTTTCAATCCGATTTTTGGCGGGATCAATAGAACATAAGATATATCAGGGAAAAGCCCGTTGATAGCAGTTTTATTAATGTCCAATACCCTTTCTATACCAATATTTCTTCCAACCCCTTGATAGATGATGGATGAATCTAAATATCGATCACTTATTACGATCTTACCTTCTCTTAGAGCCGGGATTATTTTTTCTCTCGTATGCTGAGCACGGGAAGCTGCATAAAGATATGCCTCTGTTATAGGGGACATTTCCTTGTTCTTCGGATCCAAAAGGATGTTTCTGATCTTTTCACTGATCTTTGTTCCTCCCGGTTCTCTTGTTAGAAGAAATTTTAGCCCCATCTTTTTTAGATACTTCGTGAAAAGTTTTATTTGGGTAGTTTTTCCACATCCCTCAGGTCCCTCAAAAGTGATAAAAATTCCTTTACTATTCATTGGTTTTCTTATCTATCCTAAACCGATCAATGTCATCTTTGGTAAATGGGTCATTTTTCATGATTATCCACAAAAAACTTTTTTCGGCATTATACCACAAAATTTGATTTTTTTCTTTGTGAAAATATTTATAATTTTGAAAATCTTCGGGAATTTTATCGTGGATGCCTAAAAGCTGCAACTGTTTTTTGAAA
>JAUXGM010000031.1 GCA_030622125.1 bacterium
AGGAGAGTTTTATGCCGAAAAAACTTCTTTCGGGAAACGAAGCAATTGCAAGAGGTGCTTATGAAGCCGGCGTCAAGGTTGCTGCTGCCTATCCGGGAACCCCATCAACCGAGATACTCGAGACAATTGCAAAATACAATGAGGTATATGCGGAATGGGCACCGAATGAAAAGGTAGCTGTTGAGGTTGCGATCGGTTCTGCTTTTGCCGGAAAAAGAAGCCTCTGTGCAATGAAACATGTAGGACTTAATGTTGCAGCAGATCCATTTTTTACACTTTCCTATACTGGAATTGAAGGTGGATTTGTGCTTGTTTCAGCAGATGATCCCGGAATGCATTCCTCACAAAATGAGCAGGATAATAGAAATTATGCAAGGTTTGCAAAGATACCGCTCTTTGAACCATCCGATTCACAGGAAGCGAAGGATTTTACAAAGTTAGCATATCAAGTATCCGAGAACTTTGATACACCTGTAATGGTCAGATCAACAACACGTCTTTCACATTCAAAAGGACTCGTTGAGCTGGAAGATCGAACAGAACAAGAAGCAAAGGAATTTCCTAAAAGACAGGAAAAAAAATATATTACAATCCCTGCACATGCAAGACCTTTAAGGGTAAAGGTTGAAAGGAGATTGGGAAAACTAAAAGAGTATAGTGAAAAAACAGATATAAATAGAGTAGAATGGGGCGATAAGGATCTTGGATTTATTGTTTCCGGTATTTCATACAACTATGTAAAGGAATGCTACCCTTATGCCTCTGTTCTAAAACTTGGTTTTACGAATCCGTTGCCGATAGATAGGATCAGAGAATTTGTAAAGAAAGTAGAAAAAGTAATTGTTGTTGAAGAGAATGATCCATTTATCGAAAATGAAATAAAGGCAAATGGAATTATGGTGGACGGAAAAAACATAATTCCGAATATGGGAGAACTCAATACCGATGTTATAAAGAAGAGCATCGAAGGAATAAAAGAAGTATCAAAAAAAGAGGCTGTTCCCGTCAGACCGCCTGCACTTTGTCCGGGCTGTCCGCATAGGGGAGTCTTTATTGTTTTAAGAGAACTCGGATTGAGGGTTGTCGGTGATATCGGATGTTACACGCTTGGGGTATTGCCTCCTCTCTCTGCACTTGATTGGCAGGTCTGTATGGGTGGCGGTATAAGTTTAGTTCAAGGCATTGCAAAAGCATGGGATGATAAAATAAGCGATAAGGTAGTTGGGATGGTCGGTGATTCTACATTTTTTCACTCAGGTATCACGGGACTTATAGATATAGTTTACAACAAAGGACTTAGCACGCTTTTTATCCTTGATAATTCTACCACTGCAATGACGGGAACACAGGAAAATCCTGGAACCGGAAGGACATTAAAAGGAGAATCGACAAAGCAATTAAGTATAAAAAAAATATGCGAAGCTGTTGGTGTTGAAGAGGTTTATGAAATAGATCCTTACTACCTTGATAATTTGAAAGAAATTGTAAAAAACGCAATTTCTTCACCAAGACCAACTGTAATTATATGCAAAAATTCCTGTATGCTCCTAAAATTCAGGGCAGGGGAAAAATTTACGCCGCTTAAGGTCAATTCCGAGAAATGTATTGGATGTAAAGCATGTATATCGGTTGCCTGTCCTGCAATAACTTATGATAAGAAAAATAAAAAAGCATTTATTGTAAAGGAACTTTGTGTAGGATGTGAGATGTGCGCAAAGATGTGTCCCGTTGCTGCTTTTGAAAAAGATGGTAAATCGCTTACCTATCCGAATATCCATAAGATAAGGGGGAAATAATGAACGAGAAAAATATACTTATCGCCGGTGTCGGCGGACAGGGTGTTATCCTGGCATCGGAGATATTATCCGAGGTTGGAATTAAAGCAGGCTATGATGTAAAGAAGAGTGAGATTCATGGAATGTCCCAGCGAGGTGGAAGCGTTACCTCTGATGTCAGATGGAATAAAGAAAAGGTTTATTCTCCGACAATTTCAAAGAAAAGTGCGGATTTCATACTCGGATTTGAAAAGCTTGAAACCCTGCGATCAATAGATATGATCAAACCCGACGGGGTTATTATATCGTCGGATTACCATCTTGATCCGATGACCGTTTCAGCAGGTAACCAAATTTATCCGGAAGATGTTGAAGAAAAAATTAAGAAGATTCATTCAAGATCATATTTTTTTTCCAATGAAGAAGTAATAAAAAAAATAGGAAATCCAAAGGCAATAAATATCTTTATCGTTGGAGCACTTTCATATTTTATGGATATTGATAAAGAACTTTGGTTTGATGTGATAAAAAATAAGGTTCCACCGAAAACAGTTGAACTAAATATAAAAGCATTTGAAGAAGGCTATAATATTGTCAAAAAATAAGATATTATTTTCCCTGATTTCCGAGGATATTCCTTACGATGAGATAACCGGAACAAGGAACTATTTTGAAAATGGTATTCTTGAGATACTTAAATCAAATAGCCTAAAATATCAAAAAATTCGCTTTTTTTTTACAAAAAACAGATATGGCTTTCTTGTTGATCAATTAGTGGAAAGACAACCCAATTATACCGTTGAATTATGGGGACCTCCAAGGACGATCTGTTATGATAAGGATAATAATCCCGCAAGACCTCTTTTTGGTTTCTGCAAAAATAATTCCATCAATACGGAAGATATTGAATTCAAAAGTAAAAAGGGACGGGAATTTGCCTATTTTTCAAAAGAAGTTGAAGGAAAAAATAGTATTGATATCTTAAAAAACGGTATTGGAGAACTTATTTCTTTGCTGCCATTTAAACGAAAGATGCGGCTTGACAATGAGCAATTTTACACGAGACCTATACGGGGAATTATATTTTTAAAAGAAAATGAGCTTATCCCGTATGAGATATTCAACATAAGAAGTTCAAATGTAACATACTCTAATCATTTTACCAAGAAGATCATAATCGATAATGCACAAAATTATGAATCTCTCCTTGAAAAAAATGGTGTAATTATTTCAGAAGAAAAACGACTTTCTAATATCAAAAAAGGATTCTCCGATATTGAAGCAATGGGTTATTCCATTGAAATTGATGAGTATAAAAAGTTTTTTTTAAGTTATCTTGATGAGAATCCTGTGGTTTTATTTGGAGATTTCAGCAAGGTTTTTTTAAAACTTCCGGAAGAGATCATAAAAAACACACTTTGGATACATCAAAAATGTCTCTCTATCAAAAAAAATGGAGAAATAACAAACCATTATATTACCGTTATTTCCGCTACTTCTTCTCAGAAACTTGTTAAAGATAATTATGAAAATGTAATTTCAGCGAGAATGGCTGATGCGGATTTTTTTTATGATCTTGATATCAAAACTCCCATTGAAAAATTTATTGCGAAGCTCGATAATGTTATCTATTTTGATAAATGGGGGAGTTTAAAAAGATTAGTTGAATATATTGAAAGTCTTTCGGTTATTTTATCAAAACAATTGGGATTCGATCCGGAAATTGCAAAAAAAGCGGGTCATTATTCAAAGTTCGACCTTGTTACAAATATTGTTTCAGAAAAGGAATACACATCTCTTCAAGGGGTAATGGGCTGCTATTATTTAAAAAATGCGAACATAGATGAAAAGATCGCTTATGCTGTTCGGGATCAGTATCTGCCGATCGGCGAGAACGATAGGCTTCCGGAAACCCCTTATGGTGGTATTCTTGCTATCATAAATAAACTGATATTGATCACTATTACCCATTCCCTTGATCTCAACATCAGCGGTTCAAAAGATATATACGGTGTCAGACGAGCATCACTTGGTATTTATAAGATTGTGTTGAAGTTCGGTTTTTCTTTTGATCTTTTCTCTATTTTGGAACAAATTGATTTTCTAAATAAAAAGAATAGAGAAAATATCTATGATTTCATAATTGACCGAATAAAAGCTTATGAAAGGGATGTAAATGGAATAAACGGTGAGATCATTAATGCTGCAACCGATTATCGAGAGAGAGATCTTTTGATACTGAAAAAGAAAATAACGGCACTTGCCGGATTTTCAAAGGAAAAAGATTTTAATTCAACAAAGATCACATTAAAAAGAGTTCTCAATATTCTTGATGGTAAAAACAATTATGATTTCTCAAGGGATTTGATAAGGGAGGAAGCAACGCTGATTCTCTATGAAAAATATCTTCTTTTTGAGAATGAAACGGTTAAAAATTGGGGCAATTTTGATCTTATTTTTGTTGAAATACTAAAATTAAAGAAATATATTGATAATTTTTTTGATAATGTTATGGTAAATGTTAATGATAAAATCCTTATGGAAAACAGAAAGGGTTTACTCAATTTAATTGGAAATAAATTGCTAAAAGTTGCTAATTTTAAAATAATTAGTTAGGAGGTAATAATATGGCAAATGAAAAAATGGTCTATTTCTATGGCGCCGGTATAGCGGAAGGCAATGCTTCAATGAAGAATCTTCTTGGCGGAAAAGGAGCGAACCTTCATGAAATGGCGAGCCTTGGTATTCCTGTTCCCCCAGGATTCACTATCACAACAAAGGTCTGTGTCGATTATGCAGAAACAAAAAAATATCACGATGACTTAAAAGAAATTGTTGATGAGAACATGGAGAAGATCAGCAAGGTTGTTGGAAAAAAATTTGGTGATGAAGAAAATCCACTATTAATATCGGTAAGATCGGGATCTCGGGTTTCAATGCCCGGAATGATGGATACCGTTTTGAATTTGGGATTAAACGATAAAACCCTTTTAGGACTTATTAAACAAAGTGGCAATGAAAGATTTTCTTATGATAGCTATAGAAGATTTATGCAGATGTATGGCGATGTCGTTATGGGGATTGATCATGATAATTTTGAAGAGATACTCTCTGCTGTAAAAAAAGAGACGGATGTAAAGCTTGATACCGATTTAACTACTGCCGATCTGAAAGAGGTCATAAAAAGGTACAAGGCAATGATCAAGGACAAATTTCATAAGGAATTCCCAACGGATCCAAACGAACAATTATGGGGAGCAATAACAGCGGTATTCGGTTCATGGAACAACGAAAGAGCCATCCAATACAGAAAAATAAATTCTATCCCCGATAATTGGGGAACAGCGGTAAATATTGTTGCTATGGTCTATGGAAATATGGGGAATGATTCTGCAACGGGAGTTGCCTTTACAAGAGATCCGGCAACCGGAGCTAAAAGATTTTTCGGAGAATTTCTTATAAATGCACAGGGTGAGGATGTTGTTGCCGGAATTAGAACTCCACAACATATCACTAAAAAGACAGCTGATGAATGGGGAGCAGAAAATGGGATCAATGAGGATGAAAGAGTAAAAAAATATTTTTCATTAGAGGAATTTATGCCGCCTGCTTATAATCAACTTGTTGATATTTACAAAAAATTAGAAAATCACTATCGTGATATGCAGGATATGGAGTTTACTATTGAAAGGGGAAACCTCTATCTATTACAGACAAGAACAGGAAAAAGAACCGGAAAGGCAGCTATCAAGATCGCTGTGGAAATGGTAAATGAAGGAATGATAACAAAAAAAGAAGCGATAATGAGAGTAACTCCCGATCAACTTGATCAGCAGCTTCATCCAATGCTTGATCCGGAAGGAATAAAGGGTGTAAAGCCTATTGCAAAAGGACTTCCTGCATCTCCGGGTGCTGTTCATGGACAGATCGTATTTTCGGCAATAGACGCAGATGAATGGGTGGAAAGGGGTAAAAAGGTAATATTGGTAAGAAATGAAACATCACCGGATGATATCAAGGGTATGCAGGTATCGCAAGGTATCCTTACCGCAACAGGTGGTATGACATCACATGCAGCAGTCGTAGGCAGAGGAATGGGTAAGTGTTGTGTTGTCGGCTGCGGTGATATTGTTATTAACTATAGTAACAAAAAAGTAGAGATACCAAAATTTGAACTTACCTTTAATGAAGGAGATGTAATTACACTTGACGGTTCAACCGGTAGGGTATATAAAGGAGAACTTCCTACAATGGATCCGGAATTTACTGAAGAATATAGTATTTTTATGAATTGGGTTGATGAATTCAGAACAATGGGTGTAAAGACAAATGCCGATACACCGGAAGATGCAAAGAGAGCAAGGGATTTTGGTGCAGCCGGAATAGGGCTTTGTAGAACAGAACATATGTTCTTCGGCGGTGATAGAATTAAAGCAGTGAGAGAGATGATCCTTGCAGAAACACTTGAATCGAGAGAAAAGGCATTGAGTAAACTTTTACCGTTACAGGAAGAAGATTTTTATCAAATTATAAAAGCAATGGAAGGATTTCCGGTAATTATTCGTCTTCTTGATCCACCGTTGCATGAGTTCCTGCCACATTCGGACAAAGATCAGAAGACCATGGCTGATGAGATGAATCTGTCAATTGAAAAGATCAAACAGAGAGTAAATTCACTTCACGAATTTAATCCAATGCTTGGTCACAGAGGCTGTCGTCTTGGACTTGTCTATCCTGAAATAAATAAAATGCAAATAACAGCAATATTAAGAGCAGCAGCACGGCTTATTAAGGAAGGAGTTGATGCAAAACCGGAAATTATGGTACCGCTTATTGGTGATGTCAACGAGTTTATACCGGTTAAAAAAATGTCGCACAAAATAGCAAAAGAGGTTTTTGAGGAATTTGGTGTAACATTCAAATATGAGGTTGGAACGATGATAGAGATACCAAGAGCAGCACTTTTAGCTGATACTATTGCAAAGGAAGCAGAATTTTTCTCCTTTGGAACCAATGATCTTACACAAATGACATTTGGACTTTCAAGAGATGATGCTGGAAAATTCCTGCCGGGATATGTTGAGAAAAAGATATTACCTGCGGATCCATTTCAGAAACTTGATCAAGAGGGTGTTGGTCTCCTTATTAATTGGGCGGTAAAAAAGGGTAGAGAAGCAAACGATAAACTTGAGATCGGTATATGCGGTGAACACGGCGGCGAGCCGTCATCGGTGGAATTTTGTTATAGGACAGGATTTGATTATGTCAGTTGTTCTCCATTCAGGATACCAATTGCAAGATTGGCAGCGGCACAGGCAGCGATTAAGGATAAGAAATAGTAAGATGTACTAAGTACTAAGTTTTTAGTATCAGGCAAAGAAGTAGAAAAAAAAACAAATAACGGTTTTTCTATGGCTTCCCCGCATTAGACACTATACCGTTATTATCGGGCCCAATCCGATAATCCATTTTCTTCCTCTGTCATTATCGGGCTTGACCCGATAATCCATATTATAATATATTTTATAAAAAAATAAAAATTCATGGATTCCTGCTTTCGCAGGAATGACGGAGAAAAACATTTCACCATTATTGAACTTTGTTCAAATGGTTTTACTTACTCTTTCCGTCATTATCGGGCTTGACCCGATAATCCATGATTGTTCTACATTTTATTGAAACTTATCACTATATATGTTATAATAACTCATATTAATGAGGTATTATGAAAAAAATAGAGTATGCACCCATTGGGATTATTCATTCGCCTTTTAAAGAACCGATAGGTATTCCGATACAGGCAGCAGTTGCAAAGGATTATAAGGGGACCATTGAAATATTTCCCGAATTTGAAAAGGGATTAAAGGATCTTGAAAATTTTTCACATATTTTTTTAATCTTTCACTTTCATTTATCTAAAAAAGGAAAACTTCTTGCAAAACCCTATATGGATACAAAAGAAAGAGGGATCTTTTCAATTAGGGGACCTTCTCGTCCCAATCCCATTGGTCTATCAATTGTTCGGCTTTTAAAAATTGAAAAAAATATTCTTTATATTCAAGATGTGGATATTGTTGATGGAACACCGCTTCTGGATATTAAACCTTATATTCCTGAATTTGATAATAGAGATGTTCAAAAAATCGGTTGGCTCAAAAAAAATATTCATAAATTACCGGATACCAGCGATGATGGAAGATTTAAAAAATGATAAGTGGAATCTTGTTTAACAGTTGACATAAAAAAATATTTATGTTAAAATTCACCTATAAAAAAAATTGGAGAATGCTATGGCAAAACTTTATGAATTTCAAGGTAAATCAATACTACAAAAATTTGGGGTTGCTGTTCCTGAGGGAAAAGCAGTTGAAGGCATTGAGGAGGCAATTAATGTCTCAAATGAGATTGGATTTCCTGTTGTAGTAAAGATTCAAACATGGTCAACCGGTAGGGCTGCACTGGGTGGTGTCCAATTTGCGAATTCCATTGACGAATTAAAAGAGACCTGTGAAAATTTCTTCAAAATGAAGGTTGGAAATTTCAATATTGAAAGACTTTTAATAGAGAAGAAATTAAATATTGTCCAGGAATTTTTTGTTGGATTTATTATCAATGGTGAAGAAAAAAAACCAACCCTTATATTCAGTTCAAAGGGTGGCAGTGGTATAGAGGAAATTGCAAAGGAATATCCTGAAAGTCTGTTTTCATATAATATTGATGTTATAAGGGGATTGAAAGCTTATGAGATTATTCCGCTTTTAATAAAGGTCGGAGTTGATAAAAAATTATTAAATAAAATGGCATCAACTATTATTAAACTCTATAATGCTATGCGGGGTTCCGATGCAAGATCACTTGAAACAAATCCCCTTGTCTTAACGGAAGCAGGGAAGATAGTTGCAGCAGATGCACATATCGTCATAGATGATTACGGCGTTTTCAGACATCCTGAATTCGGTATTGAAATAGCCCGTGAGTTTGACAGACCACCGACAGAACTTGAAAAAATTGCCTATTTAGTTGAAAAAAATGATTATAGAGGCACATTCTATTTCTTCCAGATGAATGAAAAACTAAAATCGGAAGAAAATTATATCGGTTTTCACGGTGCCGGCGGCGGTGGTTCGATGATGTCTATGGATGCGGTAGCAAAGAAAAATTATAAGATCGCCAATTTTTGTGATACAAGTGGAAATCCTCCGGCGTCAAAGGTTTATAAAGCAGCAAAGATAATACTTTCGCAGCCGAATATTACAGGATATTTTGCTTCGGGATCCGGTGTTGCCTCTCAGGAACAATTTCATTCTGCAAGAGGCTTCGTGAAAGCATTTTTGGAAGAAAGTCTTGATGTACCTGCTGTTTTGCGATTGGGTGGGAATTCCGAAGAGATAGCCATTGACATTTTAAATAAATATTTAGGGAATCTAAATGTAAAGGTTCTTGGATACGGGAAGAACGATTCTCCTGATTTTTGTATGGATAAATTGGATGAATTGATCAAAGAAAATGGAAAAAAATCACATAGGGTAAAAAAGATTAAGGAAAAAAATCTCGATGATTATAATTATAAATTTGAAACAATGACGGGTTCCATAAACATTGATCATAATGTTTGTAAAAATTGTCCAACTCAATCATGTGTGAAAAGTTGTAACTACAATATATTGAAGATCGAAGATGGCGTTCCGGTTCTTGCTATTGAAAAAGAAGATGTAAAAAAGGGCAAATGTATTGAATGTCTTGCCTGTGAGATCGCCTGTAAATTCAATGGTAGGAATGGACTTTACATTCATTTACCCATAGAGGGTTTAAAAGAATATAGAGAAAAAATAACAAAGGAGTAGAAAATGTCCATTTTAATAGATGAAAATTCAAAGGTAATTATTCAGGGTATAACAGGAAGAGAAGGAAGAAATCGTTCTAAATTGATGAAGGAATACGGGACTAATGTTATCGGAGGTGTAACCCCGGGTAAAGGTGGGCAAGAAGTAAACGGTGTTCCTGTTTTTGATACGGTTGCAGAAATTGTAGAAAAATATAACGGTATTGATGCCTCTGCTATATTTGTTCCTGCGCCGCTTGTTAAAGATGCAGCAATAGAAGCAATCGTTGCCGGTGTGAAACTTTTACTGATTGTTCCCGATAGAGTTCCTATTCACGATGTTTTGGAAATAGCTCAATATGCAAAAGAATGTGGAGCAAAATTTATCGGACCGAATACATTGGGAATACTTTCGGTTGATAAGGCGGTTCTCGGAATGATAGGCGGCAAAGCAAAATCTGCAAAGGAATGGTTTAAGAAAGGAAATGTAGGTGTAACATCTCGAAGTGGTGGCATTACATCTGCAATGTCATATTATCTTGGACAAAATGGAATTGGACTTACCACTATTGTTCATGTTGGCGGCGATTCTGTTATCGGGCTTCCTCACAATGAGATAGTTAAACTTTTTCAAAAAGACCCGGAAACAAAACTTATTGTTATGTTCGGTGAGATCGGCTCTTCTCAGGAAGAAAAAGTTGCGGAACTCATCAAAAACGGTGAGGTTACAAAACCCGTTGTTGCATACATTGGCGGTAAAGGGGCAAAATCAGGAACACGATTTTCGCATGCCGGTGCCATCGTTGAAGGTAATAAAGGAACTTATGCGGGCAAGGTTAAAGCATTGAAAGAAGCTGGTGCTTATGTGGTCGATTCCTTCTTAGATATCCCAAAGGTTGTGAAAGAGGTTAATAAGGAAAAAAGTGAATGAGTGAATGGGTATATGGGTTGATAAGTGGATATAATACAAAGCCGTAGGGGTGGTCGTTCGTGAACCGTCCCTGAAGCCTGTTCCGCACTTGATACGGGGTCATTCTGATGGATTTATTTGCCGATTATTCAAACCCCGATTTATCGGGGAGAATCTATCTTTTGATCTTCAAAATATGGGATTATTACGGGAACGCTCTCAAATCATAAGGTATCAGGACGCACTTTTCACTTTGTTCAAAGTAACGTCCCTAATGTGGGACTTCGTCCCTGACTTCGTCACCTTTGAACCTTATTAACAAATTTCTTGACAAGGAATATTAAATGTGTTAAAATATAAATGATGAAAATGATATCTGAAATAATACAAATTTTGTCTCATTTTGGAGAAAGCACTACAATATTTTTAATAGGATATGTGTGAAAAGGAAGCCATTTATGACTGAAAATATAGTAACTTACGAGCCCGACAATTCACTGAAAAAAGGGTATTTTTCTATCTTTGGTGAGATATTTAATGAACTCAAGAAAAACCGATGGCTCACTTATCAATTATTTAAAAGAGACTTTTTGGCAATGTATAAACAATCGTTCATCGGTGTTTTATGGGCTTTTATCATACCCCTTATTAGCGTTGGAACATTTATTATCTTAAACCGTTCCGGTATATTTAATATTGGCAGTATCAATGTTCCCTATCCAATATATGCAGTACTCGGTATGGCATTCTGGCAGTTATTTTCAACCGGTTTAATTGCAAGTTCAAATTCATTGGTAAAAGCCGGTCCAATGATCATCAAAATAAATTTTTCTAAAAAATCATTGGTCATAGCGTCCTGTGGGCAGTCTATTATATCATTTGCCGTCCAATTTATTTTAGTATTGATACTATTTATCTGTTACGGAATTGCACCGAGCATCTTGATTTTATTGGTTCCGATAATTATCATTCCGATTATGTTACTTACACTTGGATTTGGGCTCATATTATCATTATTTAACGGTATATTTAGGGATATTGGCAATATTCTATCAGTTTTAATTACATTTTTGATGTTTCTTACACCTGTTTTGTATGCAAGACCTACATCAGGGATATTAGCTTTTATTACAAGGTATAATCCACTATATTATCTGGTTTCAGTACCAAGAGAACTTATATTGATGGGAGGAATTTCAGAATGGAAAGGTTTTTTAGTTGCAAGTATTATATCGGTTATTGTTTTTATGGTATGTTTGGTTGTATTTCATTTGACGGAAACAAGGGTCGCAGAGCGAATTTAAAATGAAAAAAATTTTAAGATTCTACCGCAGAAACGCAGAGATCGCAAAGAAGAAACATTTATGTAGGATAAAATATGATTAAAGAAAATGAATTATCAGAAAAAATAATTGGTGCAGCAATTGAAGTACACAGGGCATTGGGACCTGGATTACTGGAATCTGCCTATGAGGAATGTCTTTGTAAAGAATTGGGTTTAAAAAAGATTTCTTTTGAAAGACAAAAATCTCTGCCAATAAAATATAAAGGAGTTGACTTAGATTGTGGTTGCCGACTCGATTTAGGAGTTGAAAACCTTGTAATTGTAGAATTGAAATCCATCACCAACTTGCTTCCAATTCACAGAGCACAATTATTAACATATTTGAAATTAACCCATTTAAAATTAGGATTACTTATAAATTTTAATGTCCCTGTATTAACAAAAGGGATTAAAAGAGTGGTAAATAAATTATGAGAACTTTGCGACCTCTGCGTCTCTGCGGTGAGATAAATTATGGTTAAAGAAATCGCAATAAAAGTAGAGAACGCTTCAAAAAAATACTGCAAATCACTAAAAAGATCTATGTATTATGGAATAAATGATATTGGAAGAAATATGTTTGGATTGAGTTCTCATTCCGGCAAATTAAGGAAGAATGAGTTCTGGGCATTGGATGATATTTCATTTGAAGTTAAAAGGGGAGAGACATTAGGTATTATTGGACCGAATGGTGCCGGTAAAACTACATTACTTAAACTTTTAAATGGTATTTTCTGGCCGGACAGAGGTAAAATTACAGTTAAGGGTCGAGTTGGTGCACTTATTGCCGTAGGCGCAGGCTTTCACCCTTTGCTTACAGGCAGAGAAAATGTATATATCAATGCTGCAATATTGGGAATGACAAAAAAAGAAGTGGATGAGAAATTTGATGATATAATAGAATTTGCAGGTATTGGTGATTTTTTGGATACACCTGTGAAATTTTATTCATCGGGAATGTTCGTCCGATTGGGGTTTGCCGTAGCAGTGCATTGCGAACCTGATATTTTGCTTGTGGACGAGGTGCTTGCGGTGGGAGATGAAGGCTTTCAAAATAAGTGTTTTAATAAAATCGGTGAATTAAAAAAAAATGGTACAACGGTTATATTAGTATCTCACAATATGCATATAATCTCGACATTTACAGAAAAATCTGTTTTTTTGAATGGTGGTAAGGCTAATTATTTCAACAGTGTTGCAGAGGGTATTAAAGAATATAATAAATTATTTATCAAGAAAAGGGATTTGGAAATAGAGAAGATATGCAGCGGCAATAATAAAATCAAGTTTACCAATATAAAAATAAATAAAAGAATACTTCATCCTGGAGATTCTTTTTCATTATCCATGGAATATAGCTCAGCGGTTGATTATAATGAAATAGATATAGACACTGTTATAATAAGTAATAATGAACCATCTATTTATTTTCAAGCTACGAATAAAGCTTTTAATAAAAAGATCAATTTAAAAAAAGGTAAGCATTCTATGAAAATAGATATAGAAAATATCCGGCTTCATAATTCAATGGCAAAAATAGTTATTGCAATTTATTCAAAAAATCGTAGTGGCTATTTATTTTGGTGGAGAATTCCGGTAGAATTTAAAACAATTGATTATTCTACGGGAAAGAATTTTTACAATGTTCAATATGAAGTAAAATAGATAAATGGTATTTATTGATTATATAACATTTAATATTTTTATAATAGGAGATAATGATGAGTGAAGAGATCAGGAAACTCAAGGATTCTTTAAAAAAACTTTTTAAAATGAATAAACTTCAAGATAGCAAACTTGATAAAATAACCTGTATTCGGTACACAATGACATGGCAATGTAATTTTAAATGTGTATCTTGTAATATATGGAATATCAAAGCAAAACCCAAGGAGGAACTTACTCCGCACGATATTGACGAATTGACAAAAAATAAATTATTAAAAAATGTCAAAGAAGTTGTATTCAGTGGTGGAGAGCCCATATTAAGAGATGATTTTTCCGAGATGGTCCTGGCTTTTCATAAAAATTTAAAGAAGGCAAAATTCATTATTACTATTAATGGGTATGATCCTGACAGAGCGTATAAATTTTTTAAGAAAATAAAATCTAAGGCACCAAAATTAAAATGGAGATTGATTGGGGTTAGCTTGAATGGTCCGAAAGAAATTCATGATAAGAGCAGGGGTGTTTCCGGGAGCTTTGAGAAAGCGATTAAAACCGCAGAACTATTAAAAGAATTTTCATCAAATGTGGATTTTAGTTTTACATTTCTTAAGAATAATGTTGAATATTATGATTGGGTACAAGATCTGGCAAAAAGTAAAGATCTGGGTGTTCATATTTGTTGGACGGTTATGAATGATCGTTTCAGCACAACAGAAAAAGACCTGGTTTTTCAAAATAATCCGGCATTAATCCCTATTTTAAATCGATATAGCAGTGTTGATAATATTAAATTTACAAAAGATATTTATGGAGATTTTTTTAAATATAAGGTATATATTAAATGGGCATTTCTATATGATTCAATAATAAATAAACATATTATGCCTTGTCATGCTGGAAAAACCTTTTTTCATTTGGCACCTTATGGAGATATATATCCTTGTAATTTTAAATTAAGTTCAGACAGACACTTAGGAAATATTAAAAAAGAGCCTTTTGAACAAATTTGGAAAAAAATACCTCAAAAGTTATTTGATGAGATCAAAGCAGGAGAATGTATGTATCCAAATGGTGTTTGTGGCGACTCTGATATTAATAGGAGTATCGGGCAGGTTGATACGCCCATCTTTGAGTGGTATCTGGAGAAAAGAAAAAAAGGCGAGAAACTCATAAATAAGGAAAAATAGAGAATGACTGAAAGAGCATATCCTGAAGATCCGCATTATGTGAATAAAACCAAATATTACAATGCTTTTATTGAAAGATATGAATTCGGGAAAAAATATACCCAAGACAAGATGGTGCTGGATATTCCGTGCGGTTCAGGCTGGGGAACATCTTTGATTGATAATGCAAAAGAAATTTACGGCATTGATATTTCATCAGATGCGATCCAATATGCTCAATCTCATTTTTCTGCTACATTTTTAAAGGGTTCAATGACAAAAATAGATTTTGAAGACAATAAATTTGATACAGCATTATGTTTTGAAGGAATAGAACATATTACAAGACAGGAAGGTATTGAGTTTATTAATGAAATAAAAAGGGTTGTAAAGAAAGATGGTTTAATAATTGCTTCTGTTCCCATTCTAAATAAATACGGGGAAGATACGGGTAATCCATATCATAAATTTGAGTACCCTGAAAATTATCTGAAAATTTTATTAGAAGAAAATTTTAAAATTATTAAATACATTAACGAGAAAGGTGGGGATGGACCAATTGTTTATTTTGTTTTAAAAAATCATTTTAAGCATAAACTAACAATGCTTACATCGGCTTATAAGAATGAAGAAAAATTTAAAAAAATAATTAATAATACCTTAAAACAAAATTCCAATGATTTTGAGATTATAATAATTAATGATAATTCAAATCATAGATCAACGAAAATCTTACAAAATTATACTGATGATAGAATTAAAATAGTAAATTATAAATTCAAGAAAAGAACAAATTTATTAAGAAAATTCTATAAAAAAAATTATACGAGCAGATTGCTCAATTTAATAACTTCAATTTTACCTAATTTCTTGTTAAGAGTTTTGAAGAAAATAAAACATATACTAAAAATATGAATAATAAAAAAGTATTAAAAGATTATTTCAATGGTGTAAATATAAAAAATCCAAAAGTTACCGTTTTAATGTCCATATACAATGGTGAAAAATATCTTCATCAGGCAATTAACAGTATCTTAAATCAAACCTTTAAAGATTTTGAGTTCTTAATTATCAATGATGGTTCTACCGACGGAACAGCAGAAATATTGCAAAGTTACAATGATTTTAGAATTAGAATAATTAATAATGAGAAGAATATAGGATTAACCAAATCGTTAAATAAAGGCTTAAAACTGGCTAAAGGTGATTATATTGCTCGAATGGATGCTGACGATATTTCATTACCAGAAAGATTTGAAAGACAGGTAGAGTTTCTTAATAAAAATAAAAAGATGGGATTAGTTGGAACATTCTGGTACACTATTGATGAAAATGGTCAAGAAATAGATATCAGTAAACCTACCAACTCTATATATGCTGTTCATTTTATGTGTCATGGTACATCAATGATAAGGAAAAGATGTTTAGATAAAATAGGTTTTTATCGGGAAGTATTTGAATTTGCTCAAGATTATGATCTTTGGCTTCGTATTGCAGATAAATATGAAATAAAAAATATAAAAGAACCATTGTATAAGCTGAGAATAAGGGATGATTCTATTTCATTGAAGAAAAAAACACAACAGAATTTATATGCCTCACTTGCAATTAAAATGGCAAAGGAAAGAAAAAAATATGGAAGGGATAGATTAAGTATTGCAACAGAATACGAAGCAAACAAAATCAGGGATCAAAGACTGAAAGCATCGGGAATAAAAAAAAGAAAATTACTCTCATATAATTATTCTATATGGAGTAAAGCTGCTTTTGTATCAGGTGAAGACGAAAAGTCTTTTTATTGTGCAATTAATGCTTTTACTTGGTATCCATTGAATTATCGAATATGGAATATACTTATAAAAGCTATATTTGGAAAATTCAAGGATAATCCTATTAAATTAATATTCCAATGTTTAAATTTCTTATTTATACGGGTAAATAACCTGCGAAGAAGAATTCTTCAACAATTAGTATCTCTAAATTTTTTGCGAACATATAAGATATGGTGGAATTACCTGGCAAGAGATATTGATGAAAAATGGGGAACAATAAGGCATGATTATGCTCTATTAAGCAGAATAATTTCATCTTCTAAGCCAAGGCGTATATTGGATATCGGTTGTGGAAGCGGACGTCTATTTCCATTATATAATGACCTGAAAATTAATGAAGTTGTGGGAATAGATATTTCAAATAAAGCACTAAAAATTGCCAATAGCCGGTACTCCTACTCAAATATTAAGACTTATAATCAACATATTTTGGACTTAAATTTCCCTATTCACTACTTTGACCTGGTAATTTCAAATCGTGTGTTGCAACATATTCCACAAAATGAAATCGAAATAGTTATCAAAAAACTAACAGAGTTAGGAAAGAGAATATATATTAACGAAATGTATGATAGTGATCATTTTGGTGAATCATTCTATTTATTTAAATATGACTATATATTATTATTCGATAAATTTGGTTTTCAAGTTATTGAAAGAGGATGTCTTGGCAAACAGACTTGGTTTCTTTTTGGTAAGAGATGAATTATGAAACCTTTAATTAGTATAATTATTCCAACTTATAACCGTTCGGATTATATCTGTGAAACGATTGATAGTGTTTTAACTCAAACATATAAAAATTATGAGATCATAGTTGTGGATGACGGTTCTTCAATTGATGTAAAAAAGGTTTTGGAACCTTATAAGAATAAAATCAAATATTTATATCAAGAAAATCAAGGATTATCCACTGCCAGAAATACGGGAATAAAGAATTCAAAAGGTAAATACCTTGCATTTTTAGATGATGATGATCTATTTGAACCTCAAAAATTGGAAATTCAAGTTCCAATACTTGAAGATAATTCTAAAGTAGGATTTGTATATTCTGACTGTTATGAGTTCAATACAATTAATAAAGCCAAAATAAAGTTGAATTTAGCGGTGGGACGCAAT
>JAUXGM010000024.1 GCA_030622125.1 bacterium
ATTTTAGATGACAACGAATATACCGTTACATCCGATGACATACAATTTAATCCCAATGATGCATTAAGTGAAGTTATCGTAAATATCCCTGAATTTAATAATGATCATCCATTTATTATAGAAAATTTTTATTTGCAAGAGATTGTCAATACATCACCGTTTACCATTAGTGAACCTGATACGACTCCGGTTAATTATGTTTGGAGCGGATATACAGATTATTACAAAGATGTTTATTATGATAGATCGACAGATACATATTATTGGGAGAAAACAGATAATTGGGGCAATACTTATTATCAAGTTTCCGATGGTAGTGTGGTAAAATCACTTCCAACGGGATATGAAACAATTATTGAAATTTATGGTTATGGATATCCGGAATCAATAATTGATTATACCAAACCACAATTAACCGGTAGTACACAATATTTTTATTGGGTGAAAAAATATGATTTCCTCTCTCCTGCTCCGATAAATTCTAATGAAGTTGCCGTCTCCACCAATCCCATTTGCCCTACCAACTTGGTTGCCGTTCATACAAATCAAACCGTTGAATTAACATGGAATGGAGTGCCTGATGATATATTCAGGTATTATATTTATAAATGCAGCACAAGTGCAATTTTAGAAAGTCCTACACCATTAGAGGAGAACTATATAGAGAAAGTCGGTGGCATTACCGTTTCCGGAACTCCAACCGCCACTTATTCATTTACCGATAATTATGTAGACAATTATAATAACTACTATTATTTTATTACTGCATACAATCGCACCACGGATCTTGAAAGTTCGCGATCAAACATTGCTTCTGTTAGAATTAATTTTGATTATGAGTCTGACCTAAAAAAGGCACATAATGTTCCAAATCCAATAATATTCGGAACAAAAGATGCCGAAAAAGAAAACAACAATATTGTTTTTGTCGGACTGACAGAGGAAGCTGATATTTATATCTATACATTAAGGGGCAATCTTGTAAAAAAGATAACCCATAATGCTTCAAGTCCTACGGCTTACGGTACCGGCGGCGAAAAATGGGATCTAACCAATGAATCGGGAAATCCTGTTGCAACAGGATTATATTTTTATGTAATAAAAAATCCTAAAAATTCAGATGATATAAAAAAAGGCAAACTTGCCATAGTAAGATAAGGAGTTGACAATGAAAAAGATCGGAATAATTATTTTTATTTTAGTAGCAATAATTGGCGTTTTCCCGTCCTCAAACGGTGAGATCTCAGGAGAATTTCTAACCCTTCCCATAGGTCCGAAAGCTTACGCACTTGGGAATGCAATGGTCACAGCGAACAATGACCCGCTTTCAATATTTTATAATGCTGCTAATATAACATCATTTCCCAAGGTTGGTATTGCCGTAGGTCATTCAAATTATTTTATCGGAACCAAGATAGAATATTTTGCTTTCTGTATTCCATTTACCGCTACGGATTATTTTGGTTTGGGGGTGAATGCTTTCTATACGGATCCTATTGATGTTTATACATGGGATGATCCGATGAAATCAAATGATCAGTTTGATGTCAGTTATAATAATCTCCTTATCAGTTATGGAAAAAAATTAAATAAAAATTTTTCATTTGGTTTGGCATACAAATTTTATAAGGAAGAAATAGTAAATATTAAATCTAATACCGGACTGGTCGATTTCGGACTGAAATACGATTTTCAAAAAGGTTCTTTCGGTTTTTCAATAAGAAATCTTGGTAACAGTTTATATTTTGACCGCAAAACCGAGACTGATTATGAGATTGAAACTGAAAAAATACCGACAGGTATACTAATAGGAGGGAATTATAATGTAAATAAATCTTTAAACCTTAAATTACAATCTGAATTTATTGCAAAGCATCCCACCGCTTTTTCTGTCGGACTTGAATATACATTATTTGATATCTTACCGTTAAGGATCGGTTATACAAATGTAGATGAATCCGGACTTGGCTTCGGTTTCGGACTAAGGCACACTTTTACCAAGATGTCGGGTAAAACAAAAGTAAATGTAGTAACCTTAGAATTTGATTATTCTTATGCTGTTTCGAGTAATATCGAGGATACACATCATTTGGGTATGAGTTTGGTATTTGAATAATGAAAGTATTTATTTGGAGGAAATGAAATGAAAATTGCTATTAATGGATTTGGTCGTATTGGTAGATTGGTTTTTAAAAGATTTGTAACCTTAGATAAGTTCAAGGATATTGAAGTAGTTGCTATTAATGATCTTACGGAACCTATTGTTTTGGCGCATCTTTTAAAATATGATAGTGTTCATGGAAAATTTCCAAAAACAGTAGATATCAATGGTGATTATTTAATTGTTGAAGGGAAAAAGATAAAAATTTATAAGGAAAAAGATCCTTCGAGTTTACCATGGAAAGAACTTGGAGTTGATTATGTTATAGAAGCAACAGGTGTATTCAGAACAAAAGAAAAAGCCTCTTTACATTTAAAGGGTGGAGCAAAAAGAGTTATACTTACTGCTCCTGCAAAAGGGAGTCCGGGTGCGGATATTACAATTGTATTGGGCGTAAATCACTCTAATTATGATGCGGAAAATCATTTTATTATTTCCAATGCTTCCTGTACTACAAATTGTCTTGCTCCCGTTGCGTATGTTTTACATAAGGAATTTAATATTAAGAACGGTTTTATGACAACCATTCATTCATACACAAATGATCAGAAGATACTTGATCTTCCACATAATGATCTGAGAAGAGCAAGGGCAGCAGGGTTATCTATGATACCGACCACAACAGGCGCAGCAAAGGCACTCGGACTTGTAATACCCGAATTAGGTGGAAAAATTGACGGCATTGCGATTCGAGTTCCAACCCCGGATGCTTCATTGGTTGACCTTGTTGTGAATGTAGAAAAAGCAACTACCGAAAATGAAGTGAATAACAAAATGAAAGAATATGCCGAAGGTGAACTTAAAGGAATACTCAAATATGAAGAAGACCCGCTTGTATCAACCGATTTTATAGGGAATCCGTTTTCGTCTACTTTTGATCCGGGAATGACGAAGGTTATAGGAAATAACATTAAAATTTTATCGTGGTATGATAATGAATGGGGCTATTCCTGTAGAATCGCGGATTTAGTAAAATACTTAGCCGACAAAGAATAATTACCAATGAATACCATTAAAACTCTTTCACTAAAATCGGAAAGTAGAGTTTTATTAAGGGTTGATTTTAATGTTCCATTAAAAGACGGTAAGATCACTGATACCAGAAGAATCGACGCTGCACTCCCGACCATAAATTACCTTTTGAAAAAGAAATGTAGGGTGATTGTATTGTCACATCTTGGAAGGCCAAAAGGAATCGGCTTTGAACCCGATTTTTCATTACTTCCGATCTTTGAAAAATTACAAGATTACCTTGGTAAAAGTAGAGTAAAATATGCCGATGATGTTATTGGTGAAAAGGTGGCGAAAACGGTTAATGAACTTCAAAGCGGGGAACTACTACTGCTTGAAAATCTTAGATTTTATAAGGAAGAAAAAAGTAATGATTTGGATTTTGCAAAAAAACTTGCAAGTTATGGTGAATATTATATCAACAACGCCTTTGGTGTAATGCATAGGAAGCATTCTTCCGTTTATAATTTGCCTTTACTTTTTCCTGTTCCTAATAAATGCTGTGGATATCTTGTAGAAAAAGAACTACTCTTTTTAGTAGATAAATTAAAAGAACCCGACAAACCTTATGCAATTATTATTGGTGGTGCAAAGATCGCAGATAAGATCGATCTTATTAAAAATATGCTTCCGAAAGCTGATAATATATTAATTGGTGGTGGCATGGTATTTACATTTTTGAAGGCAATAGGAAATAATATTGGAAGGTCCTTGTTGGAAAAAGACAAGATAGATATTGCTAATGAAATTCTTAATAGAGGAAAAGAAAAAATTATTCTTCCTAATGATATTGTGGTTGTTGATGATATTACTAATCCGACTTATATTCTAACGAAATTTCTTGATCAGATCGATGAAAAGGATATAGGCGTTGATATTGGAAAGGAAACGATTAATAAGTTCTCAGAAATAGTATCACATTCTAAAACCATTATTTTTAATGGTCCGATGGGAATATTTGAGGATGAGAGGTATGAACGGGGTACAAAAAAGATCATTGAGGCTATGACAAAGGTTAAGGGAACAACGATTGTTGGCGGAGGTGATTCGGCAGCAGCAGTTAAAAAATTTAAAATGGAAAATAAAATAAATCATATATCAACCGGTGGTGGTGCTTCTTTAGAATTGTTATCTGGAAATAACCTACCGGGAATTTGTGCATTGGAGGAAAAATGAGAGAAAGAATCGTTGCGGGAAATTGGAAAATGAATCTGAATAAACTTTCAATTAAAAATTTTATAAATGATTTTCCATCTTTGGTTGCAGACATTAAAGAGGTGAAAAATATCATATTTCCACCTTATGTTTATTTATATCTCTTTCAGGAACAGGATGAAATTCATTATGGTGGACAGAATATCTACTATGAGGAAAATGGTGCGTTCACATCTGAGATCTCCTCGGGAATGCTTAGGGACATGGGATGTAAATATGTGATTGTCGGGCATTCGGAAAGAAGACATATCTTTGGTGAAAAGAATGACCTTCTAAACAAAAAATTGCAAAGTGCATTAGATAATAATCTTATTCCTGTATTTTGTATCGGTGAAACATTGAAGGAACGAAAAGCCAATCGGCAATTTAATGTATTGGAAACACAATTAAAAGAAGGTTTAAACGGAATAAAGAATATTGAGAAGATCATTTTTGCTTATGAACCGGTTTGGGCAATAGGTACAGGAGAAACAGCTACACCTGAAATTGCAGAAGGGGCGCACAAATTTATTAGGGAAGAACTAAATAAATTATTTTCTAATGCAGGAGAAAATATTACGATACTATATGGTGGAAGTGTAAAACCCCAAAATACCGGATCATTAATAAAAATGAAGAATATAGATGGATTTCTTGTCGGCGGCGCGAGTTTACAGCCTGAGTCGTTTTCAGAAATTACCAGATTATCGAGAGAGGATTAAAAATGAATAGTATACTATTGACAATTTATGTTTTAGTTTGTATAATTTTAATTATTGCAATTCTTTTACAGAGTGGAAAAGGTGGTTCAATGTCCAGCTTATTTGGCGGCGGTGGCGGTGATCAATTCTTTGGTGCCACAGGTGCATTTAAGTTTTTAAATAAATTGACCACAATATTAGCAATATTATTTTTTGTTCTTTCAATAATACTTGCAAGCACTACGAGAGGACAGTCAACAGCAAGTTCGGTTATGAAAGGAACAAGCAAAAAACCGGCTGCGGAAAAACAGGCGGCTGATTCCTCCGGCGTATCCCAAGACACGATGCCGAAACCGAATACTGCTTCCATCCCAATGAAGACTGATGAGTGAACGAGCGAAGCGAGTGAGCGAATACGAAATGATCTTTTTTTTATTAAATGCCGGGGTGGCGGAATTGGCAGACGCGCTAGGTTGAGGGCCTAGTGAGCATTTTTAGCTTGTACGGGTTCAAGTCCCGTCTCCGGCATTGTAAAAAAAAGGTCCAAAGTCCAAGGTCAAAAGTCGAAAGTCTAAAATAAGAAAATAAGGGAATAAGGCAATAAGGAAATAAGTAAAACAATATTAAATTCAGAAAAACCATAAAAGAGGGACATTACCTCAACTTTCTGATTTTTAAAGTTGAGGTGTGTCCCGGATTCTTCCTTAAATAACGATAAACCACCCGAGAACAATATAGACAAAGGAAATAGGTTCAAAGGTGACGAAGTCATTATGAGGGGTTTACCCCGTAATAATCTCAAGTTTAAACTCAAAGTTCCAATTTTTGTCACCGAAAACAAAAAAAACAACAGAATCGGCAGCAGGTGGGGCACCCCTTTTCGCAAAGCGAAAAAGAGTGTCCCCTGTTATCAAGGAGATCCAGTTGCCTGTCTGCGTGCGGACACGTACAGGCAGGTAATCACCGAGAACAGAAAAACGAAGACATTATTTGATTTTGATGCGGATATGTTGTAATATATTAAAGTAATGAAAATGTTGATTGCAAAGATACTTATTATTTTGTTATATCTATCTGGAATCATTTTGATCATTCCGGGACTTTCAGGATTATGGGTTATTGTTGGTACAAATTTAGCAGTCAAACTTATTTTACCTGATATCTTCCCCTGGTGGTATGTTATTACAGGGATCATTCTTGCCATGCTCTCTGAGATTCTTGATTGGGTCTTTGGAATTGCAGGTGCAAAAAAAGCAAAAGCATCAAAATACAGTATTGTTCTATCCTTGCTTTTTTCTATTATTCTTGCGGTTCTCTTTACATCTATAATACCTGTAATAGGAAGTTTAATAGGTGTTTTTGTCGGCAGTTTTATCGGATGTTTTTTTGGAGAATTAGTTTTTTACAGGAAAACCCTTAAACATGCCGGAAAAGCGGGATTTGGAAGCATGCTTGGAAGAATATTTTCTGTGTTTGCCAAATTAGGATTTGGTCTGATCATTATTTCTTTTGGATTATATCAAGTTTTCTTTGCAAAATGATCTCCGCTTTTTTTTCTGTTTTTAAAAGGCATTTTCGGGCACAATCAACCATCTTTTTTATATTAGCGTTCTTATGAATATAGATTGGCTCACCTACTGTTATTACGCCCCATGAATAGGGCTTCGGTATATTCATTTTATCCCATGAATTTAGTATCCATTTTTTTTCAAGTGCAGTTCCAACAGGAACGAGAGGCACACCTGTTCTTTTGGCTAAAAATATTGCTCCTTTCTTAAATGAAAATATGGGACCGACCGGACCATCCGGTGATATCGCTACGCTTTTACCTTTTTTTATGGTTTCAATTGCTTTTTGTAATGCATGAAACCCGCCAGCTGTTGATGATCCTCTTATAATTCCATAACCAAATTTTTTTAATGCAAGGATAATGAACTCTGCATCTTTGGAAAAACTTACCAGTGGATAAATTCCTTTATTTCTAAATTTATATAAGAAAATAGGAATATTATGATGCCAGAAAATAAAAATCACCGGTTTATTATTTTTCAGTAAATTTCTTGTTTCATTATTAAAATAGAGTTTTGTGTGTGTTTTAAAGCAAAAAAAATGTTCCAAGAATATAATTAACTTAGGGAGTAATTGATCAATACATTTCATTCAACTGTTACCGATTTTGCTAAATTTCTCGGTTTATCAACATCACAACCTTTTATTACAGCAAGGTAGTATGCAAAAAGCTGAAGTGGAATTATCTCTAAGAACGGATAAAATTCAGGAAGAGTTTCAGGAATAATTATTATGCTGTCAACAATATTTTTTGGTATACGATTTTCTTTGTTGGTAAGGAGAATTATCTTACCGTTGCGAGCCTTTATCTCCTGAATATTTGACAATGATTTTTCAAATATGGAATCATTCGGTGCCACAAAGAATGTGGGGAATTTGCCATCAATTAAGGCAAGTGGTCCATGCTTCATTTCTCCTGCTGGATATCCCTCTGCATGAATGTATGATATTTCTTTAAGTTTTAAAGCACCTTCCAAAGCAATAGGAAAGTGAACCCCTCTGCCAAGGTAGAGAAAATTTTTCGATTTTGAATATTCCATTGCAAGATTTTTCATACTTTTTTTTGAACTATCAAGGACCATTTGTATTTTTTTCGGCATCTCTTCCAATTCCCTAATATATTCCAGTCCCGCTTTTAGTGAGATATGTTTTTTTCTTCCAATATTAAGTGCTATAAGAAAAAGTGCAAGTGTCTGTGATAGAAATGCTTTTGTAGATGCAACGCCAATCTCAGGTCCCACATGAATGTACAATCCTTGATCAACCTCCCGTGAAATAGTTGAACCGACAACATTTACTATACCAAAGACCTTGGCACCACGTTCCTTCGCCTCTTTTATTGCTGCAATCGTGTCTGCTGTTTCGCCTGATTGAGATATTGCTATTACAAATGTATCCTGATCTACAACGGGACTGCGGTATCTGAACTCCGATGCATACTCTACTTCGGTTGGTATCTCTGTAAATCTTTCAAGGTAATACTCACCAAGCAATCCGGAGTGCCATGATGTCCCGCAGCCAATGATTATTATCCTCTTAATTGAATGGATGGAGTTTCCGGGAAATAGATTTACCATGCCACCAAGATGAGTGGATCCCTCCTCATAATCAATATGACCCGCAAGTGTATTTGCATAAGACCTTGCTTCTTCGGAAATTTCTTTTAACATAAAATGTGAAAAACCATTCTTACTAATGTGTTCCTCTCCCCATTTTAAAGACATTATTTTCTTATTTACTTTTATGTTTTTCTTGTTGTATATTTTAATTTCATCGGATTTTACAACTGCAATCTCTTCGTCTTCGAGGTAGATGATCTTCTTTGTATATTTTACCACCGCAGTGGCATCGGAAGCAATAAAGTTCTCATTATCGCCTACTCCGATGATCAGTGGTGAGGAATTTCTTACTGCTACAATTTTTTCCGGTTCACGGGAAGATATTACAGCTAATCCATAGGTTCCAACAATCTTATCAAGTGCCATCTTTACCGCTTGTTCTAATTTTATTTCATCAACATAAAATTTTTCAATGAGATGTGCAATTATTTCCGTATCGGTATCCGATCTAAATTTGTGTCCCTCTTTTATAAGTTTTTTCTTTAATTTTAAATAATTTTCTATAATTCCATTATGAACAATTGATATTTTACCGGAACAATCACTGTGAGGATGGGCATTTTTTTTTAATGGTTTCCCATGTGTCGCCCATCTTGTATGACCAATTCCAATGTTTGATTCGTTATTATCCGGTATGATCTCAGAGAGATGAACAACCCTACCTTTGTCCTTGTAGGTTACTATCTTTTTGTCTTTAACAATGCTTATCCCTGCTGAATCGTATCCTCTATATTCAAGTCGATGCAATCCGTCCACTATTGCATCAACAGCATTATTTTTACCGATGTAACCTACTATGCCGCACATTTTTCGACTCCTTTATAAGTTATTTTTGAAACGATGACATTTATAATTATTACCGATATAAACACAAGGTAACCTGAAAAATTTATCAGAAGAACTGTTGAGTTAGCCATAATAACCTCCTTAAATGGTTCTCAAACAAATACCTTTTATACATTTTACTACTTTTTTCAAAAAAATTCAATAAATCTTTTTATTTGATCTTTGCAATCTTACGATATACAATTCCGTTATCGGTAGAATTTATCACCACAAAATAAATGCCATTTGCATACTTTGAGAGATCGATTTCTTTATCCATCGTATGAAATTTATTAAAAGAATAAAGCAAACTTCCGCTAACCGTATAGATATTTACCTCATCCCCCCGTAATAGTCCCGATAATGTAAAGTTACCGGTTGTCGGATTAGGATATATCTTATAAGGATCTTCATAGTGATCGCCAAAAAGAAAATTATCCCAATTGTGAGAATTGGAAAAAATGGAGTCTCCGTATGAACTCTCATTGCCATAGTATATTGTCAAACCCGTTGCTTCTATTCGATCTAAAAAGGTATGAAAATAACTCCCTACCGTGGTTGAAACAAAATTATTATAGGCATTTAAAGCATTGTTCGCACACAACCTAACATCGTCCATAAACAGTGGATTTACAGAGATATCATTTAAAAATTTCCCAAGATCGGAATTAGATTGATTATTTAAAAGCGAATAATTATCCAATATATTTATAACGGTTTCTTTTTGTCCAAGTGCTGAAAACTGAATAAATTTATCCGTTAAGATATCAAAATTATCCAAGAAAGCATTAAATTGGGACATATCAAGAAGCGAAAGCGTATTCCAATTCATTTCAGTCGGACTCGAAAGATAAACATCGTAATATGAAGAACATATTTTTTTTCCAAGATCTTTCGGAGTTATATCTCCGGAGTTTTCAAATAAATAATTCAAAGGAGTCGTATATTCCCAACCGAACACCGATTCAAAATCCTCACTTGCTATAATATAATTTACATAAGGTTGAACCTCTGCCGATAATGTTATTGTTTGAGAGATACAGCAATCTATCCCAAGAATATCCGGTTTTATACCGTATTGATTATAGACATTGCGCAATGCCGAACGTAACTCCCCGTTCCCGATACCTATTGATGAATCACTTGTTTCATCATTACTGATATCTTTTATTTCCATACTTTTATTTTTATACCAGGAGTTCCCATGATCCCAGATTATCAAAGCGAAATGATCCGCCGAGTAATTTTCAATTCCCCATTTAACAAAATCGGAAAGTATGTTCTTATCACCCATATTAAGCTCTCCGCAATCCATAATTGCATTCGACGAGTCCGGTGTCATATCCTTTGTTACATAGAACCTTTTTGTATCGGTCCAATTACCATATCGGGTATCATAGCCGCTGATCCGATCAAATTGAACAAGGATATTTGCAACGGAGGTATCAATATTACTCTTTGAAATCTCTAAAAAATCATCGATAGCATACCCTTCAAGATTATTATCACCATTTAGAAAGATCATAAATGTCCATGAATCAATGGAGTAAACGAAAATCGATAGTAGATATAAAATCAGAATTGTATTTTTTTTCAATCCTTTGCCTTAAAAATATTAGGTTCTACGCCAAAGTCAATTAATGTATCTGCTATGGCTTTTGCATTATCATAAGTTTTATAAGGACCTGAATAGAGAACATAGGTACCGCTTCTGTTTATAATATACAACTTACCAATGCCGTAACTTTCAAATTCCGTCTTCATTATATCTATATCTTCCTTTCCACCCGAAAGTACCTTTATTCGATAGACCTGAGGTTTTGCAGTTGCTTTTCTTTTCTTTTCCGCTTCCAATCTGGCTCGCCTGTCTGCTTCCGCTTTTCTTTTCTTTTCTGCTTCTCGTGCCTGTCTGTCTGCTTCCGCTTTTCTTTTCTTTTCCGCTTCTAATCGTGCCTGTCTGTCTGCTTCCGCCTTTTTCTCTGCTGCTAATTCTGTTTGTTTTTCTTCTTCCGCTTTTTCCTCGGCTTCTAATTCCGTCTGTTCTGTTTCTGCTTTTTTTTCCGCTTCTAATTCCGTCTGTTCTGCTTCTGCTTTTTTTTCCGCTTCCAATTCTGCCTGTTTTTCTTCTTCTGTCTTTTTCCCTAGTTGTTTTTTGGGTTTTTCTTTTTCAATAGTAGTTTTTTTTGTCGGTGCAGCTTGACCTCCCAGATTAAATCCCCCCCTGGAGACCAAGAAAATATTTAAAGCAAGTGTGAGAATGATCAGTATCATAAATATATTTCTTATAAGTATTGAACTTTTGTAAAACTTCTTAGCTTTCTCCTTTATTATATCGTAGTCTTCACCACCATAAGTTTCTTCAAATATCTTGGAATGAATAAATTTTTTCAAGGTTTTATCTCGTAAACCTTTATTGATCTTTTTCTTTTCATCTTCTATGGATGAAATCATATCCCTGTATTCTTCCTTCATAGAATTAAAATTTTGTTTTGAATTTTCAAATTGGTCTTTAATACCGGCTACTTCACTCTTTTCAACCGTAATATCATTTTTAACTGTTTTTAATTCTGTTAATGTGTCTTGATATTTCTGATAAAAATCTTTCATCCCGGTAATAAATTGATCATATGTCCCTTCAACAGGCTTTAATTTTTTATAGTATGCCGCGATAACGGATAAGCGTTTCTGGATCTCTTCTTTAACCGTAGAAAAATCCGTTACTAATTGGGTCGTATCCTGCCGTAACTCCTCGATTTTTTGATTTAAAAGAGTATTTTGTTTTCTCAATTTCTCAATTTCGGGTGATATAACATCCTGATCAAGAAAGGTTGATTTTGCCTGTTGCTGGGGTTTATTTACTGCTTGCTCCTTAATAGGAATATTTGTGGAATTATTAAATCCAAGTATTGTATCTATCTCATCCATTGGAGTAACGTTTGCGGCTGAATCAATTTTCGTTTGAACATCAATATTCCCCATTGACGGAGGATAATATTTATTTAATGCTTCGTTTAGTGAATGTTCCGAGGTTACGAGCGGGTCAACATTTAATCCTGTTATAGATTTGATCTTTTCCTTGGTATCATCATTTAGGGGATCTAACATAACAACTGATATATTATTTGCATATTTATCTATAGGCATTACGCTATTCTCTATACAAAATGCTGCTGGAAGTAAATTTAAAATATTCTCGCCAACATGTAAATTACTTAGATCAACCGTTGATACCTCGAATTTATCTGTTAAAAATTTTAGAAGAACATCTTCCGATATAAATCCTAATCCTACGAGTATTGATCCTATTTTTTTGCCTGTTTGTTTCTGCATTTTTAATGCTTCTGCAAGTTGTTCCTTTTTAATAAAGTTATTTATTACTAAAAGTTCGCCTAATCTTAATGCCATAAGCAACCCCTATTTTATCTTTAAATTTCTATCATTGAATATAGTTTTAATATATTCTACAAAGTTTTCCAAGCCCTGTTCCGTTCTGCTCATAATCTCACTATAATAACTGCTTAGATGATGATGTTTTAAACTTTTCTTTAACTCCTCTTCAGCAACTTTATGTGACAGATCTATCTTATGCAATAATGCTATATAGTAAAGAGATTCCGGAATTATTTCCATCATTCCATAGATATGAGAAAGTTTTCTTAAGATGCTTTTATAAAGTTTATCATGATCTTGCCTGATCTTAATTACCGATTGGTAATAATACAACGCTTTATCCAAATTATCTTTTTCAAAATAAATATCTCCAAGTTTTATTAATATGGTTCTGCTTGGATTATCTTTTGCAAAGTTTTCATAATATTCTATTTCATCTTGACTGAAAGTTATAAAATCTTCTTTTTTTAAATACTTGATCCTTGAATTAACATATTCTCTTACTTCAGAAGAATTGATTAGACCTTTTAAATTTTCATTCGAGTTTAAAATATTTAGAAACGCAAAAAAATCCTTAAAATTTGCCCTATAAAAATAAGCAAGATAAAGTTCCAAAATATTTTGATCTTGCATAGGCAAAATATCCATGATCTTATTAAATTCCTCAAACCCGATGGTAGAATCTGCTACTTTCAAATGTTTTAAAAAATATTTATAAAAATCCTTTTTGTTTACCCCCTGTGGTAATTTTTTCTTTTCCAGTAAATAATTTAAAGCCATAAGAAAAATTCCATTATCTTCCAAGTAGTAAGATTGAGAAATAACAATATCATCATAAATTTCTTTTCCTGTTTTCCTGAATAAAGTAATAATAAAGAAAATTAAAAAAATAAATATTACACCAATAATAATTATCGTTTCGATATAAACTCCTCAATAAAGTGTGTGTTATAATTCCCTTTTTTAAATTCAATTGTATTTACCAATTCTTTTAAAAAGAAAATATTCGTTTTTATGCCATCGATCCAAAATTCATCAAGTGCCCTATTCAGTCTATTTATTGCCATAGATCTTGTTTCACCATATACGATTAGCTTAGCGATCATAGAGTCATAATAGGGAGAAATTACATAATTGGGAAATATAAAAGTATCAACCCTTATCCCAAAACCACCCGGTAAGTGCATATTTTTTATTTTACCCGGTGACGGTAGAAAATTCTCTAATGGATCTTCGGCATTGATCCTAACTTCAATTGCATGTCCATTTAAGGTAACATCTTTTTGTTGTAAATTGAGTTTTTTATCATCAGCAAATTGTATTTGTTTTGCAACGAGATCAATACCACTTCTCATTTCAGAAACAGTATGCTCTACCTGTATTCTTGTATTCATTTCCATAAAGTAATAATTGAGATTTTTATCAACAATAAATTCCATGGTTCCGGCACTATCATAACCGATTGCCTTAGCACCTCTTACTGCTTCGGCAATAATTTTTTTTCTTTTCTCATCATTTAATATTGGTGATGGAGATTCTTCTATCATCTTTTGATGTTTTCTTTGAAGCGAGCAATCTCTTTCACCTAAATGAATCATATTACCATGCTTGTCGCCTAAAAGTTGGACTTCAATATGGTGTGGTTCTTCAATATATTTTTCTACATAGACCGATTTGTCATTAAAAGCGTTTTTCGCTTCACTCTGTGCCATCTTGAAATTTTTTAAAAGGTCTTTTTCATTTTTAACAACGCGCATTCCCTTTCCACCACCACCGGAGGATGCCTTTATTATAATCGGATATCCGATTTTTTTTACGATCTTTTTTAATTCAAGTTCGTCTTCTATATTCCCGCTACTGCCGGGCACGATTGATACCCCGGCTTTTAACATTCTCGCTCTCGCATTTGACTTATTGCCCATTAATCCTATTATATCGGAGCTGGGACCTATAAAAACAATATTACTTTCCTGACAGATCTTTGCAAATTCTGCATTTTCAGCTAAAAAACCATATCCGGGATGAATGGCATTTGCACCACTAATCTCAGCAGCGGTAAGAATAGCCGGAATTTTTAGATAACTCTCTCTTGCGGAAGGAGGACCGATACAGATAGCTTCATCGGAAAATGCAACATGAGAAGAGTTTTTATCAGCGGTTGAAAAAACAGCAACAGTTGGTATATTCAGATCTTTACAACTTCTTATTATTCTCAGTGCTATTTCACCTCTATTTGCAATTAATACCTTGGTAATTTTCCCCATTTTACTCAAAACCATCGATCTTCATCATATTATATTCCTGTAATAGATGAGAAAACTCCGCCCATAGTATCCTACTTTTTATTAATTTCTTTATAATATTTTGCATCTTTGCATAAGTATGAGTTTCTTCCAAATTCTTAAATCCAATCTCAATGTGTTTATTAATATCAATAAAAAAGAGGTATTGGATAATATTGGAAAGTCCGGGAGGTGCATCACGATTTTTATCAATATAAAGATTCAGTACTTCTATTTTTGGTATTTTATCTTCCGGTATTTTTTTAGACTTTGCAAGTTCGGCCAATTGCTGTAATAATTCCTGCGAATCCGGCCAATCCACGGTCAAGATCATGCCGACATCGAGATCATATTCAATATCACCGGAGCCCATTGTATTATGGATCGTCGGTCTTTCATAGCTTTCTTTCTCATCAAGTTTACACCCCTCTCTATCAAGAGAAGATATTGCCCATATTGGGCAATGTAATGAAAGAGAAAGCTCAGATAAGCCCGAAGAAATTCTATTTATCCTTGTTTGTGGATCGGTGATATGAGATTCAAGAGGCATTTTTTGCAGATAATCTACAAATATAACAATATCGTCAACTTCAAATTCATGCATAACATTATAGGCGTGGGATTCTATTCTCTCAAAATTCTCCTTTTGCCCACCTTCTACCAAAAATATATAATTCATATATGATTCAGCCGCATGCCAACCTTTAATAAATTTGTTTTTAATAAGTTTATTCTGCATTATATTCTGAGTTTGTAGGACTGCCGGATTGATCAAACTCTCTTTGGAAAGTATTCTTAAAGTTAATACCCTTTGCGTCTGCTCCCATGAATAGTAAAGAATCGGTATCTTATTTTGAGCAGCAATATGAGTTGCCAGAGCAAGCGAAAAATTGGTTTTTCCTCTTCGCGGAGCACCGGCAAGTCCATAATAAAAACCTTTTCTTAATCCCGATAAGACCTTATTTAATGTACTAAACGGTTTTATTGAATATCCCATTGTTTCTTCTATTTCATCATCTTTTCTATTTCTTATTTCACTTTCCAATTCATAAAGGTTATACTTCATCGGGAGAATTACTTCATGAAATTGCATTTTTTGAAGGGATATAAGCTGGTGCCCGAGCTGCCCGGCAAAATCAGCCACATCCTTTTTTTCTACAGAGGTTGATGTAAGGTATTCATTTATTTTTTCTTGAACTTCTCTAAGTTTATTTTTTCCCGCCCTCATCTTCAATATTTCAATGTAGGTCATAACTTGTGAAAGTTGAGGGGGTTCAATATCTTTTAATTGTGTATAAAATTTTTGCATTTCAATTGTAAAAAAATTTCTTGGGATGAGCTCATTTTTAATTGATTCATAATCAATGATGGTATCTTCTTGTTTACTATCAAAAAATTCAAAAATTACATTACATACTATTCTTGCAAGTTTTGATCTTAACAAAAATGGTTTAAAACCTTTTTCTATAGCTGTTGATATTAAAAATCGATCTTGAAGAAAACCCGCCAATATTTTTAATTCCTCCTCTTCATAATTTTCACTTCCTTCTGTTTTAATCATATCCTCTTCTTCTTCTTCAATAATAGATTTTTCTTTCTTTTTTAATACAGGTTTTTCTTCTTCCTTTTTTTCCTCTATATTTCCTTTTTTTTCAAGAGGATTATCCTTAATAAACTCTGCAAATAGTTCTTCAGGGTTTACTTTATTTTTTTTCTTTTCATCATCTGACATTTTAAACTCCCTTAATTGTTTTCTATTTCGAATATTGCTTGGTCATACTCTACGCTCTCGCCATCATTAATCAATATTTTTTTAATTTTTCCACTGATTCCCGCTTTAATTTCGTTGAATATTTTCATTGCTTCAATAATACAAACAACTGTATCTTCATTAACAATAGACCCTTCTTTTACATACACAGGAGAATCAGGAGACGGTGCCCTATAAAAAGTTCCGGGCATTTTTGCTCGTATAAACTTTGTTTCTACTGTGGGAATATCAATTTTTTCCGAAACAGCTTTGCCTGGATCCGAATTATTGCATGAATTTGAAACTTCTATATTTCTTTTATATAAAATATCCCTTTTTAGCTGAATTTTTACGCCCTCTTCTTCAATGGTTATTTCATTAACATCCGATTCCTTTAAAATTTTAATTAATTTTTCAATATCTTTTATATTCATAGTTCTCCTATTTAAACCCTCTCAATGTAGGTATTTGTTCGTGTATCCACTTTAATGGTATCATCCTCATTTATAAACAACGGTACCGTAATGCTAATACCTGTTTCAAGTGTTGCAGGTTTGTTACCTCCGGATACGGTATTACCCCTTAATTCGGGTTGAGTTTCCGCAACCTTAAGGTTTACAAAAAGCGGAGGCTCTATCATAATAATCTTTTCATCATAAAAATATGCCACAACCTCAACGCCTTCAATCAAATAATTTTTCGTATTTCCAACAAGATCGGGGGTCAATTCATACTGTTCATAAGTTATTAAATCCATAAAAACATAGCTTTGCCCATCGTAATAAGAATATTGTAATGATTTTCTTTCTACTGTAACATCTTCAACCTTTTCTCCTGCTCGAAATGTTTTTTCTACAACAGCTCCCGTTAAAAGTTTTTTTAACTTTGATCTTACAAATGCACCGCCTTTTCCCGGTTTGACATGTAAAAATTCTACTATAATATATAAACTGCCGCCCTGTTTAATGATCATTCCATTTTTAAAGTCGTTTGAAGTAGTCATTCAATCTCCTCTTATAGTATTAATAAGTCCTTTTTGATACCACTTGTTAATAAAATGGGACCTGTCTCAGTTAAATAAATATCATCTTCAAGCCGTACACCGAATTCATTTTTCAAATAGATACCAGGTTCATCGGTAAAAGTCATTCCAGCTTCTAAATGTCCCCGCTTAGTTTTGCTTGACAAAAATGGGGGTTCATGAATTTCCAGACCGATACCGTGCCCCAAACTATGAATAAATTTATCGCCATAACCGGCTTTTTCTATTTCATTCCTTGCAATAGAATCCACCTTTTTAAAGGTCATGCCTATTTTAATTTTATCAAATACTTTTTGATTTGCCCTTAAAACCGCCAAATAAACCTCCTTCATTTTTTTTGTAGGTTCTCCTAAAAAGAATGTACGGGTAACATCAGAGGTATAGTGATTGTAATCAACACCGAAATCCATTAATATCACTTCTTTTTCTCTACAAAACACATCATGTTGTGGAACCCCATGAGGGAGGGAAGTTCTCGCTCCGAATAAAACAATTGATTCAAATCCGGGACCTAAACCGCCAAACTTTTTCATTTGATATTCCAATTCTGCTGCTAAATCCGATTCCGAGATACCCGGTTTTATTATTTCAATGGTTTTGTAAAATGCTTTTTCTGTAATTCCAACAGCTTTAGTAATATTTGCTATTTCATGTTCGTCCTTAATTAATCTTAAAGGATTAAGAATGTTATCTTTAGATTTTAATTTAACGCCCTTTAAAGATTTTTTAATACTTCTGTATAAATTCAAAGATATTCTATTCCCATCAATAAAAACCTCTTGAACATTATCTGCCTTTAGAATATCTGTTGTGTCTTTAAAAACAGAAATATAGGACTGAACTTCCACCATCTTTATATGTTTTATCTCTTTTTTTGCCGCTTCAATATATCGACTATCTATAAAAAACAGAGCGCTCTTGGGCGTAATAATTAAAATGCCATCCCGTTCTTCGCTGGAATGAAATCCTGATAAATATGTTCTTGATATATTATCATAAAAAATAAAAGCTTTTTCCGGATATAATTTTCTTAGTTGTGTAATCCTATCGTTATAAGATACCATTTTCCTTTGCCTTTTTGGATAATATTTTTGCTATTGGTAAAATACTTGTTGCTTGAACATACGGTTCGCCAAACAATACTAAATAGCCATAATCGTCTTTTATATAGAATATCTTTTTATTCTCATATCTAAAAAAGCCCTCTATTAAATTATTACCACCGAACTCGTGTGATAGGTCCTCGGTTTTCTTTAATATTTCTGCGAAATCTGCTGCAAACCTGTTGGTATCAATAGAGTTTTCTCCAACATTAGATGAAATCAGTAAGCCGTCGTCACTTGTAATAAATACCATATCAATTCCCTCAAAATTAACAAATGTATTTAATAAGCTTTCTATTGTAGTCATATCTTTTTCAACCTTATTTGCAAGATATATAGGAAGTTCTATTGGTAACGGAGTTTGCATTTGGATTCCCTCTGTGGTTACTTCTTCTTTCTCTTCTTTCTCCTCTTTTTCCTCTTCTGCTTTTTCTTCCTCTTCACCAACCTCCAAACTTTCACCCCGCACCAAATTGGTGCTGGGCAAGCCTCTATCCTCTTCTTCTATGGTTACTTCTTCTTTCTCTGCCGCTTCTTCTTCCTCTTCTTCTTCTGCGGTTACTTCTTCTTCTTCCTCTTCACCAACCTCTAACCTTTCACCCCGCACCAAATTGGTGCTGGGCATGCCTCTATCCTCTTCTTCTATGGTTCCTTCTAATTTTTCTCCCGGTTTCTCATCAGGAGTATAGATCACTGTTTCTTCAGCTTCTCCTTCTCCAGCCTCGTCGAAAAGGCCTTCAACAGATTCCTTTTCTGCTGCCTCTGCTTCACCGAAGAGATCCTCAACGGATTCTTCCTCTTCCTTTGCAGTTTCCGGTTCTTCTTCTTTCTCTTTTTCTTTCTCTTCACCAGCCTCTAACCTCGAGCCTCTATCCTCTAATTTCTCTTCTGCTTTTTCTTCAGTTTCCGGTTCTTCCTCTGCTTCCTCTTCTTCACCGAAGAGGTCTTCAACGAATTCTTCCCCTTCCTTTGCAGTTTCCGGTTCTTCCTCTTTTTCTTCTACAGTTTCTTCTTCTGCTGCTTCACCGAAGAGGTCTTCAACGGATTCTTCCTCTTTTGCTTCTTCTGTTTCACCGAAAAGGTCCTCAACGGATTCTTTCTCTTCCTTTGCAGTTTCCGGTTCTTCCTCTTCTTCTTCTTTTTCTTTCTCTTCTTCCTCTTCAGTTTCCGGCTCTTCCTCTTCTTCCTCTTTTTCTTTCTCTTCTTCTTCCTCTTCAGTTTCCGGTTCTTCCTCTTCTTCCTCTTCTTCTTCTTTTTCTTTC
>JAUXGM010000140.1 GCA_030622125.1 bacterium
GAAGCACCAGCCGAATCATATCTTTGAGCATAAATATCATAATTCCCATTACGATAATCCCGCCATGAAATCACAAAGTTGCCGGTAGAATCCATTGCAATGGAAGGATAATATTGATCACTTGTACCTGCATCATCATTTACTCTAAAAATTAAACCCTGTGGATTACCTGAAGAATCATATCTTTGTGCATAAATATCAGCATATCCATTGCGATAATCCTGCCATGAAATCACAAAGTTACCGGTAGAATCCATTGCAATGCAAGGAGAATATTGATCTGAGCTGCCTGTTGTATCATCATTCACTAAAAAATCATCTCTTATAACCGATTTTATTCTCTCTACTGCCTTTTCCGAAATAGAACTTCCTTTTTGAAATCTTATGGGAATATTTCTTCCATCAATCTCAATATTTTCTACCTCGTTATCTCCACCCATTCTATCTTGAAAATGTGGTATTCTTTCTCTGTCTCTCAATACCTTCCTTTGCCTTGCATCTCTAATTTCTCTTCCTAAATTTTCATTATATGAATCAGAATAAATATTTGCTGAAAATGAGAAAACCAATAAGAACGCAAGAGCAATAATACATTTAACATTTTTTTTCATCTCTACCTCCATTAAAACAAGAATGCAAAGGATATCCTATGAACATCCTTGAATGCTTCTATTGTTGAACCATAAGCGTAATCAAGCGATAATCTCATTTGGAATCAATAATGGTGCTGGGCTCTGAATGACAACAAGGGAATAAGATTCCTACGCGTTCCCGGAGTTTATCCCGTATTTGCCACGGGACTTTGCTCTGGGCTTCACCTTCGGCTCGGCTAAAAATGACAGTAAGGGTTCGGCATGCCGATCCCCTACGGCTTTGGTCTTTTGTATTTGACTGGTGACTTGGTGACTGGTGTTCTGGTAACCCTTCAATTGAGATTGCCACACCCCGACGAAAGCATTCGGGGTTCGCAATGACAGATGGGCTAATGCTCTGGTGCACTGAAAAAACAATGTCCAAAGTCGAAGGTCTAAGGTTGAAAGATAGATTCTTTCCGATAAATCGGAATTTGAATAATCGGTCGCGGAGTTTATCCCGCACTTGCTGCGGAGCTTCCTCTGAATGACAGGAAGGAGCGGAATTTAGGGTTTGGAGTTTGGAATTTGTGGTTTCTTCTATTTTTTCTTCATTTCTCACTTCTAACTTCTCACTTCCTACTTCTTTTTCCTCACTATTTACTATTAACCCTTCACTCTTCACTGCTTTTTTATTGCCTCTAACCTCATTTCCCGTTTTCTCCGCCTTCCCTTATGTAAGATTTCAGATCATCTATCATTGTAATGTCATAAGGATCAACATTATTTATGTCGGCAAGATAATAAGAGACAAAGTCTCCCAAAATTACAAATTTGACCAGTTCTTCTATACTATTTGATGAAGCGAATTCAATCTCAAAATCAACAAAATCCTTGAAAAAATCCATTTCCTTTGTTTCAATTTCAGTTTCATAAGCACTTCTTAAAGTAATGATCTTAAAATTGTTCTTTCCTTTGATGAACGGGACGATCTCATTGTGCGAAAATTCGGGGAAATAATTTGAAAAAGCATACGCCTTACTATTTTCATTGAATTGCGTTTTCCACCTGTAAGCAACACTTTTAAATATAGAAGGAGCATATATCAAAATGGGGGAATCCCTCAATTCCAATGCAATATTATACGGCAGAGAATTCTTTTTTTTGAATCTTTTAATATTTTCTTTTACTGCTGCTGCTGTTTTTTTTAAGGCGCTTTTAATTTTTCTTTTTGAAAAAAGATCCGAAGAAAAAGAGAGAAGAAGAGAGAACATATAGTAAAATCCATATCTTGGCGGTAGTTCGCCGGGAATATAAAGAGTTTCTTTACAAAAATTTCTATTTGATGATATCCCGATTTTCTTTGCCTCACGGACATTTTTTTTCATATTCAATGTTTCTTTTGTAGTTCCTGAATATGATATCGGAATAAATAAGGTCTCTTTATCTATATAATCAGGTAATTTCTCTTGTGAATATACCTCAATAGGAATATCAAGATAATCTTTAATAATATCCTTATAGATCATTCCCGAGATTGCAGAACCGCCCATCCCCCCAATGATAATCCTTGAAAAATTCCCCGATATTTTAGGAAAACTTTTATAGTTCAACCCGTATAAAATATGATTCGGAATATCAATCAGGTATTTAAAGAGATTTTTTTTATCAAAAACAGATCTATTTATAATAATTATTCTACTATGATTGCAAATACAGGACAATTTTCAACGGCTTCATTTATACAATCTGCTTTTTCTTGAGAAATTACGATGGCTTTTCCATCATCATTAATTTCAAAAACATCCGGACATAAACTTGCACAAACTCCACATCCAATACAGAGATCTTGGTCTACTTTAATCATAATTGCCTCCTATAAATTAAATTTATTTTTTATAATGTCTTTTAAAAAAATATTCTTTTCTTTAAGATCATAATAAACTCTGATATAGGGTTTATTGATCTTAATTACTCTCAAAAGATTGATCGGCGTTGCTCCGATAACAAGGTCGCAATCGGCTTTATCAATTGTTTTTTGAAGGTCATCCATCTGTTTATCGCCATAGCCCATAGCGGGTAATATCTGGTCAAGATGTGTATATTTTTCATAAGTTTTCTTAATGGAATCTACTGCATAAGGGCGTGGGTCGATAATTTCTTTTACACCATAATTCTTTGCTGCAATATATCCGGCTCCGTATTTCATTTCCCCATGGGTTAAAGTCGGTCCATCTTCAACAATAAGAACTTTTTTTCCTTTAATTTCCTCCGGATGATCAAGTTTAACAGGTGAATCGGCATGAATTATCTTTGCGGTCGGGTTAAATTTTTCAGCATTTTTAACAATGAGATCAATATTTTCTTGTTTTGCGGAATCCTCTTTATTGATTATAATATAATCGGCAGATCTAAAATTCATTTCGCCGGGATAATATTTCAATTCATGTCCCGCTCTATGCGGATCTGCAACTGTAAATGTTATATCTGCTTTGTAAAAACTAAAATCATTATTTCCGCCGTCCCAAAGAATGAAATCCGCTTCTTTTTCTGCTTCTCTAAGTATCTTTTCATAATCAACACCGGCATAAACTACTGCTCCCCTATCAATATGCGGTTCATATTCTTCTCTCTCTTCAATAGTACATTCATATTTATCAAGATCCTCATAAGTTGCAAATCGTTGAACAGCTTGCTTTGTCAGATCACCATAAGGCATTGGGTGTCTTATCACAACAACTTTCTTATCAAAGTCCTTCAAAGCCTCTACGATTCTTCTTGTAGTTTGTGATTTACCACATCCTGTTCTAACTGCCAATATAGAGATCAACGGTTTTGTTGATTTTACCTGAGTATCGTTTGGTCCCAATAAAACAAAGCTTGCTCCCGCTGCTTGAATAAGTGCCGATTTATGCATAACATCTTCATAAAAAACATCCGAGTAAGAGAAATAAACTTCTTCAACATTGTTTTCCTTGATCAAGTTTGAAAGTTCACTTTCATCATAAATCGGGATACCTTCCGGATACAATTTTCCCGCTAATATCGCTGGATATTTTCTTCCAGCAATATCCGGAATCTGTGCTGCTGTAAAGCAAACAACTTCATAGTTGTCATTGTCTCTGAAATAAGTATTAAAATTATGAAAATCTCTACCGGCTGCACCAACAATGATAACTTTTCTTCGTGCCATATCTGCACCTCCAGATTAAATTATAATATATATGATACCACTTTAAACTTTAAAGTCAAGAGTTTTTTTATTTTTTTTTAAAAAATCACTTGACAAATAGTAAAAAATGTGCTATACTGTGTTAGTTAAATAGAACACTAATGAGGTATGTATGAAACTTAGAATTGACGATACAAGCCCTATCCCCATTTATGGACAGATAAAAAACGGTATTATCCAGATGATAGCACTTGGCGATTTTAAAGAAAATGAAAAATTGCCTTCTGTTAGAGATGTTGCTGTTGCATTAAAGGTAAATCCAAATACCGTTTCCCGTGCTTTTACGGAACTTTCAATAGAAAAAATTATCTACACAAAAAGGGGAATAGGCAATTTTGTTAAGAATGGAGCAGAAGATCTTTGTAAGAAAAAGGTATACAAAAGGGTATTGAGTAATATCGATCAGGAACTCGATATTCTTAAAAAAGCAGGTTTTGATAAGAAAGCCATTGAAAAAATTATAAATGATATGAGGAGTAAATAATGGATGTAATTGAGGTAAAAAATTTAATGCTTGGTTTCGGCAGAAAAAAGGTACTTCGGGATGTTTCATTTTCTGTTGCAAAAGGAAAAGTTGTTGGTTATGTCGGCAGGAACGGTACAGGTAAGACTACAACCATTAAGGCAATTATGGGATTGTACAGACCGGAAGCCGGTGAAATATCCCTTTGGAGTGATCCAAAAGGATCGTATAAGCCCAGGATTAGAGAGCGTATCGGTTATGTTCCGGAAACTCAGGATTTCTATGAGAATATCTCCGTCAAAGGAGCTCTTGATTATATCTCAAAATTTTACAAGAGATGGGATAATGAATATGAAAAGGAACTTCTTTCACAGTTTAGGTTAAGCCCCAAAAGCCATTTCAAAGATCTTTCACGCGGTGAAAAGGCAAAACTTTTTCTTACATTTGCACTTGCACATAAGCCGGAATTGATCATTATGGATGAGCCGACATCACATCTTGATCCTGTTGCAAGGTCGGATTTCTGGGAATCAACTATCTCATTGATATCTGAAACGAATGCTTCCGTTCTTGTTTCAACCCATATACTTTCCGATATTGAGAATATTGCCGATGAGTTTGTACTTCTAAGCGGTGGAAAAATAGTATTTCAAACAGAGACGGAAGAACTGAAACATTCTGTGAAAAAAGCTTACATAACTGAAGAATACCTTCAAAAAATGACAGATGAACAAAGAAAAAAGATCATTTTAACAAAGAAAACAGCAAAGGGATATGAAATCTATGCGAAGAATCTTGATCTAAAAGATTGTGAATGGGAAAGCCTATCCGTTGAGGAGATACTTGTATCATATCTAAAAGGAGAAAATCAATGATAAAAGAAATCAAAAAAATATGGGAGAAAGACAAGATTGGTATTACCATTATCCTTTTACTTGAACTTCTCATTTCAATATTCGGAAAATTTTATAATGAAAGAATGATTACAGGACATTTGAAAGTTATGGTAAGTAGTGATTTTTTATTATTTTTACAATTTACCCTTCTTGCCGGTTTGGTTTTTTTCTTTGCAAGCCAGAAGCAAAATTTGATCCAATATGAAGAATCACTTCCGCAAAGAAGAATTTTTCTCTTCTTTTCACGATTTATCCCTGGTTTATTGATTACCATTATTTTTAGTTATCTGATCTTGGCTATTCATAATGAGGCAATGACTTTTGATACTTTTGGGATCATATTATATATTGCCGTCCTTTTCTTCGTTATTGTTTATCTCTGGTTTTATTACAGAAACCTTTTCTGGATACTGCTTGGTGTTGCTTTTATTTTAGGGATACTATTCCCATTTAAGGTTACAGATCCATTAAAC
>JAUXGM010000001.1 GCA_030622125.1 bacterium
AAATATATATAATTAAATAATAAGTTTATATAAATAAAGTGTTAATGGAGGTTATTATGAATGATATTATGAAAGAATTACAACAGATAGCCGAGATAAGAGATATTTCATTTGAAGACGCCTATAATATATTAGAGAATTCGGTAAAAATGGCATTTATGAAAAAGGGGCAAAGAAATGAAAATAATGAACTTTACCCGATCTTTCTACAAAGAATAGAAATAAAGATGAGTAAAAAAAGAAATAGTATTTCCATTGTCTTTCATAAAGCGGTTGTAGAAGAGGTAAAGAATGAATGGATAGAGATTTCAATTGATGATCTTGAACTCCCTGAAAAAAAGAAAAAACTTGGTGAAATGATTAAAAAAACAGTTAGATTAAAACAGGTTCCAAGAGCTGTTGCAAGCGACATTAGAAAGTTATTTAAAAATAAACTTTTAACAAAAGAAAAAGAATATGTCTATAAAGATTTTGAAGAAAACAAGATCGGTAAACTTGTAATAGGAACGATTATTGGTAAAGAACGCGAAAATAGAGATATTATAGGATATAGAGTGGATCTGGATAGAATATATGGTTTTTTACCTAATAACGAAGCGGTTTTTGCCGATAAATACTCGATCGGAAAAAAATACAAATTTCTTTTAAAAGATATTAGAGAAGAAGACGGGCAAAAAAGGATAATTCTTTCAAGAAGAGATGCGATGTTTGTTAAAGAACTTTTGAAACAACAAATTCCTGAGGTTAAGGATGGTTATGTAGTTATCAAAAAGATCGTTAGACAACCGGGAGTAAGAACAAAGGTCTCTGTTTATTCGGATAATAAAAAATTAGATCCGGTTGGTGCCTGTGTCGGACCAAGTGCCCATAGAATTAGTGAAATAAGAAAAATATTGGGAGAAAAGATAGATATTATACAGTACAGTGATAACCTTGATGAATATATTAAAAATTCACTGAAACCGGCACAGATAAAGAAAATAAACATCAATAAAAGGAAGAAGAGGGTTCTGGTAATTATACCCGATACGAAAGAACAACTTGGACATGCACTCGGCAAAAATGAGTCGAATAAGAATCTTACCGAACAATTGATAGGTATGGCAGTAGAGATCAAAAAAGAGAATGAATACAAAGAAGAACTTGAAAAAGAAAAAAATGCGCTTCTTATTTCAAGAACCGTTTTAATGGGACTTAAAGGAATAACGCAGGCAACTGCTATAAGTTTAACTCAGTTTTACGGTACATTGGAAGATATCGCTTTTTTAGAACCCGTAGAAATAGTTAATGATTTTGAAAATATAAACATTCGTTTAGCCAAAAAAATAATTGATATTGCAAAAGGGAATGTTGAGAGACTATACAAATAGGAAAAAGAGGTGAATTATGCGCAGACGAGAATTAGCAAAAGAATTTGGTTTGGAATACAATGCCGTTAGAAAAATCATTGAAAAAGAATTTCCAGGAGAAGATTGGTCTCAATCCGCTAAAAATATTGAACCGAATTTATTGGGTCTATATCGCGAAAAAATAAAAAAGAATCTAAAATTACATAAAGGAACAGAGATCAAAAAAAGCGAGAAACTTAAAGCTAAAATACAAAAAAAACAGGCAACCGAAAAAGCAAAACCGGCAAAAAAATCCAAATTAGTGAAGAAAAGTAAGAAGGAAAAAGAAAAGAAATCTGTAAAAAAAGAAGAGGTAAAGATAACTAAAAAAGCGGGGATTTCTAAAAAAGAAAAGGAAAAACTTGAAAAAAAGAAAAAAGCAAAAATAGAACTTGAACAGAAAAGAAAAGAGGAAGAAAAAAAACGAGAACTTGAATTAAAAGAAAAAGAAGCAAAAGATCTTGAAGAAAGAAAAAAAAAGATACTGGATAGAAAAAAGAAGGAAATCGAAAAAGACAAAAGGATAAAAATAGCCAGGGCAGAAAGAGCGCAAAGAAGGAAGGAAGAAAATAAAAAAAGAATTCAAAAGGATGCAGCAAAAAAAATTAGTAAAAAACCGGAAATCCAAAAACAAACCAAGAAAATCGTAAAAAAAGAAGTCGATACCGATATTTCCTTTAAAGAAAAAAGAAAAGGATTTACACAGAAAAAGAAATTTATAAAGAAAGAAACCGAAGGCATAAAGAAAAAACCTAAAAGACTAATATCAAAGGATTTTGATATTGATATTGATACCGAGTTATACGAACTGGAACATAAGAAAAAACAAAAAATTGAAAATCAGGAAAAGTTGATAGTTACCGCAAATAAGCCCGTTCCTAAAAAAACAAAGGCAAAAAGGAAAAGGAAAAGAAAAGAAACCGAAGAAGAAGAAGGCAAATTGCTTATATCTGAAAATTCAACCCCTGAGGAAATTGCGAACTTTATGGATATAGAAACATTTGAATTAATAAATAAAATGAAAGAATTCGACCTATGGCTCTCCCCTACTCAGCAATTGGATTACAATGATATTAATTCAATATGTCAGGCTATGGACATTGAAAATTATCGGATCATTGAAATACAAGACAAGAAAATTAGGGGAAAAAAAGAGAAATTAACAGATACACGAGTTCCAATAATTACGGTTATGGGACATATTGATCATGGTAAAACTACTATACTCGATGCCCTTAGAAATACTAATATTGCTTCCGGGGAAAGCGGTGGTATTACACAGAACATCGGTGCCTCATATATCTCCACCAAATACGGAGATTTTTGTATGATAGATACCCCCGGACACAGTGCTTTTACCGCTATGAGAGCAAGAGGGGCTAAGGTTTGTGATATGGTTATCCTTGTTGTAGCCGCCGATGATGGCGTACAGCCACAAACAATTGAAGCGATAAATCATGCAAGGAGTGCCAAATTGCCTATCATCGTTGTTGTTAATAAGATAGATAAGGGAAATGCGAGGATTGATTTTGTCAAAAAGCAGCTTACCGACTACAATTTAGTAGATATGAACTACGGAGGTAATACTATCTTCGTAGAAGTATCCGCTTTAAAAAAGACAAATATTGAAGACGTCCTGGAGGCAATTCAGTTACAGGCGTTAGAAATGCAGCTTGGTGTAGATAATAGTAAGCCTGCTTACGGTTTTGTAATTGAATCGAAAATAGATAAGGGTAGAGGACCGATAGCAAATCTAATTATTACGAATGGAACATTACATTTAAAAGATAACTTTGTCTGCGGCACAACTTATGGTAGGGTTAAAATGCTTGTTGATCAAGATAAAAAAGTAATAGAAGAGATATTACCCGGACATCCTATTCAGGTAGCCGGATTTCAGGATCTGCCCGAACCCGGTGATGTTATATTTGTTACATCGGATGAAAGAGAAGCAAAAGAAAAATCGATCGATAGAAAAAGAATCATTGAAGAAACCAAACTTACTTCTAATAAACCGATAAACATTGAAGATCTATTCGCACAGGTGAAAGGTGAACAAAAAGAATTAAAAGTTATTATTAAAGCTGATGTTTCAGGTTCACTTGGGGTTTTAAATGATCTCTTTCAAAATTTCCAGTATAAAGATATTCAAATCAATGTTCTTCATTCCGCTGTCGGAGATATAACTGAAAATGATATTTTTCTCACATCTTCCTCAAATGCCATTATTTTAGGATTTAAGATCAAGCTGCCGAATTCTTTAAAGAAATTGGTAGAAAAAGAGAATGCCAAAATAAATATTTTTCAAACAGTATTTGAAATAGAAGATTTTATAAAAGAATTTATCGAAGGACATGCTGTAAAGGAAATGGTTGAAAAGATAAGCGGCACGGCAGAAATACGAACGATATTTACAATTGGAAAAATTATTAAGATTGCAGGATGCTATATGAAAGAGGGAATGGTCACACGCAAATCATACATCAGGGTCAAGAGAAATGATGAGATCGTACATGAGGGAAGTTTAGAATCATTAAAACGCGGCAAAAATGATGCAAAAGAAGTTAAACAAGGACTTGAATTCGGTGTTAAGATCAAGGATTTTAATGATATTGAAGAAGGTGATCTACTTGAATTTTACCATTATGAACAATGATCGTGAGCCTGTATAAAATAAAAATAAAATTATTGGGAAATATTACTTCCCTTAAAGAAAAAAGAAGGATTGTCTCCTCCGTAAAAAATAGTATAAAGAACAAATTCAATGTTTCCATTAGGGAAGTAAATTATCAGGATTATCTTAATATATCCGAAATTGCAATGGCTTATATTGCTCTTTCTTCAAAAGAACTTGATAAATTTGAGGCAAGGATAATGGAAAACTTATTTGGCAAAAATATTGAAATAGTCAATTTTGAAAGGAATTTAAAATGACACAAAGCAGTCGGGATGTTTATAAGAATAAACTAATTTCTCTTATAAAAAGGAATGTTAATGAAATAATATTTAAGGAAATTGACAATCCGAATTTAGAATCGGTGATAATAAAACATATTGAATTCAACGGGGACAATACGATCGCTTATATTTATGTTGAAACTTATAAAAAGGATATAAGGAAAGAAAAACTTATAAGTGAACTAAATAAGGCATCCGGTTTTATTCATATACATTTAAAAAAAGCATTGCATATAAAGAGAATTCCCAAATTAGTTTTCAGATACGATATCTCAACAGATTATTTTTTTAAAATGGGGACATTATTGAACAAAATTGAAAACGAAAATAACAAAGAAAAAAATTAAAGAATTTATCCTTAATAGTAACAATTTTCTGATAACAGCTCATAAAAATCCTGATCTTGACGCAATTTCTTCGCTTTCATTTATGGTAAATTTTCTGCTTTTCAATAAAAAACAGGTGTTTTGGAAAATGATATCTCCCATCAATCCAAAATTTAAAGACATTATAGCCGATATAAAAAAATATAAATACTCCAATCAAAAAATAGATGTTGTTGTTTATCTTGATTGCACTTCAAAAGAAAGAACCGGACTTACTTTTACCGATAATAGTTTAACGGTAAACATAGATCATCATCCGTCGAATAGTTTTTTTTGCAATTTTAATTATGTAAAACCGACAAGATCCTCTACTTCCGAAATATTATATGACCTTTTCTGTCCTGATAAAACAATCTCCGATAATATTAAATTAAAGAAATATATTCTATTGGGAATTATCGGAGATACGGGTTTCTTAAAATATGAAAATACTACATCGCATACATTTAAGATCGTATCGGAAATAACAAAAGATGTATCGATTTTTGATATCTATAAAAAATACTATCAGGTTATGACAATTGAACATTACAAATATTTTTCATATCTCATAAAGAAATTAACTTATGCAGGTAATGGGCTTTATTATATTGCACTTACTTATAACGAGCTTCTAAATTGTAAATTATCTTATGATGATATTTCCGAATTATTTGCTCTTTTTAGAGATATTAAAGGAGCAAGGATACTTCTTTTTTTTAGGGAATATGAACCCCGTAATGTCCGCATAAACCTTAGAGGAAATGATGATATCGATCTCAATAAGATCGCAAACAGGTTTGGAGGCGGTGGACATGAAAAGGCAGCAGCAGTTACCTTGCAAGGCAGTTTAAATACGATAATAAAAAAAGTTTTGAATATTGTTGGAGAATCCTTATAATGAATAATATAAGCGGTATCTTACTTATCGATAAACCGAACGGGCTAACTTCTTTTGATGTTTGTGATAAAATAAAAAAGAGGTTTAAATTAAAAAAGGCAGGACACAGCGGAACACTGGATCCTCAAGCAACAGGATTGCTTGTCGTAGGGATCAATAAAGGCACCAAAATATTAAGATTTCTTCCATCAAAAAATAAGGTCTATGAACTTGAAATAGAATGGGGACTTGAAACGGATAGTTGGGATTTAGAGGGAAATGTTTTAAAAAGAGTCAATTGTGAGCCCAAATTAGAGGACATAAAAAATAGGTTTAGTGAATTTATAGGTACAATTTCATTAGCGATCCCCTATTTTTCGGCAAAAAAAGTGGATGGAGAACGTTTATATAAACTTGCTCGAAAAAAAGTTTATAAGACCATCTATAAAGATATGGAGATCAAAAGCATCAAATATATTGATCGGAAAAAAATTGAAATTACCTGCTCTATCGGAACTTATGTTAGAAGTATTGTTCATACTTTGGGTGAAAAATTAGATTGTCCTGCAACGCTTTCCTCACTATGTCGAACGGTAAATAATGGATTTTTTAATAAAGATGCAATTTCATTGGAAAATGTATTGAAAAAAAATGAATTAAGTGATATAATAATAAGTTTGAACGATGCTCTTTCACATTTATCACCTATCTATATAGATAAAAGCATATATAACGGGATCTGTTTCGGAGAAACGATCAATATGAAATTATTTAAGGATGTTGGTAAATACCGCCTTATTTACAATGGCAAATTGGCAGCCATTGCAAAAGTTGGTGATGATGTGAAAATTGTCAATTTTACCTGAGTCTTGAGTTCATAGTATAATGGATGATTAGGGTTCAGGCGTATGGAGGCTTATGATGATTAGCAAAGAAGCTAAAGAAAAAATTATCAAGAAGTACGGCAGGAATCAGAAGGATTCCGGTTCCGTAGAAGTGCAAATTGCTATTACTACCGAAAGAATTACAAACCTTTCCGAACATTTGAAAACTAATAAAAAGGATCATGGTTCGAGAAGAGGTCTATTGAAATTAATAGCAAGAAGAAAGAGTTTATTATCCTATCTCTCAAAAAAGGATTATGAAGCTTATGTAAAGCTAATAAAAAAACTGAAATTAAAAAGTTAAAACATTTAGGAGAAAATTTTGAAAGAATTTACTATTGATTTTGAAAACAATCAGCAATTAAAAGTGAAAACTAACTATATTGCTAAACAAGCAAATGGCTCGGTATTAGTACAAAAAGGGGAAACCGTTGTTTTGGCAGCGGTTGTTATGTCAAAGAAAGACAAAGAAGGACTTTCCTTTTTTCCATTGAGCGTTGAATATAGGGAAAAAACTTATGCAGCAGGAAAAATTCCAGGGGGCTTTTTTAAAAGAGAAGGTAAACCCATGGACAATGAGGTTCTTTCATCAAGAAAGATAGATAGACCGATTCGTCCACTTTTTCCCGATTGGTTAAAAAAGGAGGTGCAGATAAGCGTAACCGTTCTATCCTACGATGGGGTAAATCCCTCCGATTCATTGGGAATAATAGCTGCATCAACAGCTCTTATGATATCGGATATTCCCTTTGACGGTCCCGTAAGCGGGATCAAACTCGTAATGGAAGATAATAAATGGTTTGTTAATCCGCAATCATCCTTAGATAACTGTCAGGCAGTTATTAATATGGCTGGAAAAGATAAAAATGTTGTAATGCTTGAAGGGGAACTTGATGAAATATCAGAAGAAAAATTTCTTGAAGGAATAGATATTGCTTCAAGTTATATAAGCAAATTAAGCGATTTTCAAAGAGATATTGCAAGGGAGGTAGGAAAAGAAAAACTGCAACCGCCGGAAGAGAAAATATTAATTGGGGAAGATGATAAGAATATTACCGACTCTATAGTTGAAAAGAGATTTAATGAGCTTTATGAAAAAAACATTAAAAAAGAGAAAGAAGATCTATTATCGGAAATTAAAGATGAAATACTCTCTGAATATGATGAGGAAGATGAAAAATTACCTGAGATTAAAAAGTATATTGAGGATTCATTTAAGAAAAGGGTTAGGGATAACATCCTTGAAAAACGACTTAGAGCCGACAACAGGGATCCGGATCAAATCAGGCCGATATCAATAGAAATCGGTATTTTACCGAGGGTTCATGGAAGTGCAATATTTACAAGAGGAGAAACCCAGGCAGTGGTAACAACAACCCTTGGAACGAGTTATGATGAACAGATAATAGATAATCTTGAAGGCGACAATAGAAAAAAATTTATGCTCCATTATAATTTTCCTCCTTATTCTGTCGGTGAAATCGGATTTTATAGAAGCGTTTCAAGAAGGGAGATCGGACATGGTCATCTTGCCGAGATCTCTCTTTCTTCTGTTCTTCCGGAAACCTCAAGATTCCCTTATACAATAAGGATCGTCTCGGAAATAACAGAGTCAAACGGGTCATCTTCAATGGCAACGGTTTGCGGTTCTACCTTATCACTTTTAGATGCAGGTGTTCCTCTAAAAAAACCGGTTGCAGGAATTGCAATGGGATTGGTTACAAAAAATGATGATTATGTTGTTTTGACCGATATTCTTGGTATGGAAGATCATTGGGGCGATATGGATCTTAAGGTTACAGGCACTAAGGACGGTATAACGGCGATCCAGATGGACCTTAAAATGGAGGGATTAAAAAGAAATATCTTTGCTGACGCATTAAAAAAAGCAAAAGTAGGAAGATTATCTATTCTTGACAAGATAACGGAGGTTATATCGGAACCGCGGAATGAGGTATCAAAATATGCACCTAAAATAGGAATTGTCAATATTAAGCCTGAGAAGATCGGCAGCGTAATTGGTTCGGGCGGAAAAACAATAAAAGCAATCCAGGAAGAAACAGCTTCTAAAATAGAGATAGATGACAGTGGTTTAATTAAAATATTCGGATTTGACAAAGAGAAAGTAGACCTTGCAAAATCTTATGTTAATTTATTGTCAACCGGTCCAAGAAAAGATTCCATATATCCGGGTAGAGTGATCAGGATAGAAAAATATGGAATGTTCATTGAACTTGCACCGGGAATTAAGGGACTTTTACATGTTTCACAAATGAAGGATGAGAAGGAACTTAATAATTTTAATATTGGGGATGAAATAACCGTTAAAATCGTATATGCAAATATGAGAGAAGGTAAAGTAAATCTAACAGATAAGATATAAAGGTGGAAAGATTTGAAGTAAAGGTAGAAATCTTAAAAAACGGGAAGGGGTTACAACTTCCCTGCTACCAAACAAATGGAGCATCCGGGATAGACCTTTATGCAGCAAATACAGAATCCATCATATTAAAAAAGAAGGAGAGTGCCTTGATCCCAACCGGCTTAAAAATGGAAATTCCAGATGGGTATGAACTACAAATAAGACCCAGATCAGGCTTGGCTTTAAAAGAACAAATATCCATTTTAAATAGTCCGGGGACAGTAGATTCAGATTATCGAGGCGAGATAAAGATAATCCTTATTAATCTTTCCAATAAAGATTTTACTATAAAAAGGGGAATGAGAATAGCACAAGGAATATTTCAAAAGGTAGAAAGAGCGAATTTCATTATTGTAAATAAAGTTAATGAAACAAAGAGAGGGAAAGGTGGATTTGGACACACAGGAAATTAATTCACTTTTTTTAGACACCACTCTCCCCTATTTTTCAATTGGAATAAAATACAATGGTAAGATATATGAAGATCATTACCCTCTTATGACATCTCATTCCATTGATCTTGAGAAAAGGATCTTCTCATTTCTTGATCAATACGAATTAACCCTGAACGATTTTGATGAGTATATATACAATCCAGGTCCCGGATCATTCACAGGTGTAAGGATCGGGGCGGCATTCCTAAACGGCTTCGCAGTTGTCTCCGAAAAAACCATATCGTATATACCACTTCTTAATGTTGTCCGAAATACCTTTTTAATTGCGAAGCAAAAATCGTTAAAGTCCAGGGACGTTACCTTTGAATGTAGTGAAAAGGTGCGTCCCGATACTATTTATATTCGAAATGCAAAAAAACAAGAATTTTATGGGCTTAAAAAAAATTCTCAAAATTTCTTTATTGTGAAATTGAACAAACTTAAAAAGGAGTATCCGAATTGGAATATACTTTATGATGGTACAATGGAATATGAGGATTTTCCATATAAAAAAGTTTTTCTTTACCCTCGTTATTTCTTAAAAAATATGGCATCAAAAAAAAATATTGAAAATTTTAAAATGAATTTTTTTTATATAAATCAACCGGATATAAGGTAAATTATGAAGCGATTTTTTTTAGTCTTAATTTTGTTGTTGTCTTTCATCTCACCAAAAACAGATGAAAATTCTATGCATAGAAAGAATCCTTTTTTTTCAGGAAGTCTTTCCTGGTACTATCCCGGACTTGGGCAACTTTACAATGGAAAGATATTGAAAAGCGGACTCTTTTTTTCAATTGAGTTAGCAACTTCTTATATTGCAATAAATATGGTAAGTGATCTTTCATTGAAAATGGAAGAAGGTATTATCGTAAATCCCCATAGTACGGAAATTACTCGAAATCAAAGAAACTGGGCAATCGGGCTGGCTACCTTTACGGCACTTCTGCATATCTACAATATCTATGACGCTATTAATGATTCAATAAAACTTAATCTTACCGAAGGGAAACAATTAAAAGAAGAACATGTTAATTCTATTTTTCCCGCTCTGTCCTCATTTATTATGCCGGGATCCGGTCAGATGTTTAATGGTAAATTTAAAAAGGGTTCGGAACTTATTTTTTATCAATTACTCTTTAAACTGTGGAAAATATATATTGATTATGATTTTAGAAATAGATACGATCCCGACATAAATGCTATAAATTGGCACGACCTAAATGATAATGATCAAATAACCTTGTTATCATACTATACGATGCATCTTCTTTTCAGATTCTATAGTGCCTACGATGCCTATACTATCAATGAAAAGAAATTACAACTTAGTTTGGTTCAAAATTCACGGAAGAATAGTCTTTTAGCATTTGGAATAAGGTTTTGAAAAGAATAATTTTCTTATTAGTCCTAACTGTATTACCGCTTTGTTATGCAGCATCCAATGTTTCTCTCTTTATTGCCCCATACAAGGATAATATAGAGATAACGGTAACTGCACGAAGCATCATTTCAAAAGATATTATCGCTTCACTAAAATCAGGAGAAAAAATTAAAATCGAATATACCGTCTTTGAAAAAAAAGTCTTTAAAAAAAAAGTTTTTTATAAAAAAAAAGTTACCTTTAAATATGACATAATCAACAATATTTATATATTAAAGGAGAAAAAAACGATTCGGTATTACAAAGATTTTAAGAAGCTTGAAAAAGATGTTTCCACCTTTATTGCAAAGATAAAGAAAAAGGATTATGATGAAAGGAAACTTTACGGTAATATACATATTAAAGGAATGTCAATTACCGGCGTATTCGCCATTATTTACAAGGTGTTTTTTGATCTTGATTACATAATAGAATTCCCGATTAAAAGGATAATATGAAAGGGACAAAAAGAAATTTTATCTACGCTATTTTTCTTGCATTTGTGTTGATCATATTCCCTATTCTATCAAAAAAGATCCTTTTTATCCTTGAAGGCAACAATCAACAGCTTGCTCACTACCTTATTTTTCAGTTCATAGCACTTTTTATAATTATAGCCGCCCTTTTATTTGTTGTACTTAAAAGTGTTTTATATTATTTTTATGAGAATAAAAAGAAACTCATGGGAAGACGGATAAATAGAAAATTTTCCGTTATAATATTTATCCTGATCTTTTTTGTTTCAGTTCCTTTTATTATTTACAATCTTTATTTTACCAATTTTCTCTTAAAACAATGGGGCGGAAAGGTTCTTGAATCCTCCATAACTTCCAGTGTTAAATTTTCTCAAAAACATATAGAGAGCTCAGTAAATGAAATTATTTTTAAGATAGATCATCTTGATAAAAAAGAATTGGAAAAATATAATATACACTTATCATCAGAAGAATTTGAACTCAAAAAAGATACGGGACGATATGAGAATGGAAAGATCTATTTATCTCATAACGGTGCAGTGTATGAAACCGACCTTTCTGCTGATGAGATAGATTTTTTTAGAACATTGGATAAAAACTATAATTCTTTCAAAAAAGATATAAGTTTTAGAAAAAGAGCATCAAAATTATTTCTTGCTATTTCCATCATTGTTATTACCGTATTGCTTTTTGCTATTACATTTTGGATCGCTAAATTTCTTGGTAAAGATATCATTTTATCAATTGAGAAACTTCTTGAAGGAACTATGGAATTGCAAAATGGGAACTTTGATGTTAAGATACAAAAAGTATCGGATGATGAATTGGGCTTGCTTATTGATAGATTCAATGAAATGAGCCTGATCTTGAAAAGGAATCAGAATAATCTTGAAAATTTAAAGAGCGAAATTGAAAAGGAAAGGGATTTTCAGAAATTGATCCTTTCACTTATCAATACCGGCATTATAATCATAAATAAGAAAAATACAATTATTTTTGAAAATCAAACATATAAAAATATAAAAAATGCAACAAGAGAAAAAGAAAAATTCAGACAGATATTATTTCAGATCGTAGATGATTATAAAAGAAATAATATAAACAAAAAAAGGATCCGTTTTAAAGATCATTTCTATCAGATAATGCTCATTCCCTTTACATATACATATAGAGGTTACATAATAATAATAGAAGATGTTACGGAATTATTACATCTCAGACAGGGTGAGATATGGCAGGAAATGGCAAAACAGCTTATGCATGAGCTAAAGAATCCGCTGACTCCGATATCCCTTTCAATCGAACGATTAAAAAGGAAATTTATTGACGGATCGGTAGATTTTAATGATATTTTTATTGAAAATCTTGATATGATCAAAGAAGAGGTTGAACGATTATCAAGGTTATTAAATCATTTCAATAATTTTGCAAGAATGCCGAAGGCTGTTTTTAAAGAATTTAATTTAAAAAAATTATTAACAAATTCAATAAAATTATATGAATTGGATCAAGAAAAAAATATTAAGATTCGATTTAATTATAATTGTAAAGATGAGATAATTTCCGGTGATAAATTACTGTTCAAACAGGTTTTGGTGAATCTTTTTAAAAATAGTATAGAATCAATTGGAGAAAAATTAGGGGAAATCATTATTACCGTAAATGAAAATGATGAATTTGTTACTATTCTTTTCAAGGATAACGGAATTGGTATCAAGAAAGAAGAATTGAGCAAGATATTTGATCTCTACTATTCAAAAAAGAAGGGTGGAACAGGGCTTGGGCTTACAATGGTCAGAAGAATAATAGACGAGCATAGTGGAAATATTCGGGTTGAATCGACAGTTGGAAAGGGAACAACATTCAAAATACAATTGAGGAGACGAGCTATTTGAAATGTCCTATTTGTCATCAAAAAATTAAAAAAGGCGAATTTATTTGCACGGAATGTCTTGAAAGGATCAAATATCATCCGATCTTTACATGTAAAAAATGCAAAAAGAAACTGAACGGTGATTACGGTAAATGTACGGATTGTAAAAATACCGTTTTTTACTATGATGAACTCACAATACTCGGATATTATGAACACTTAATGGGAGAATTTGTAAAAAGAATAAAATTTAAACAAGAAAGAAAATTAGCGATCGCACTCGGAAAGAAACTTGGAGAAAAAATTAAGGAGAAAAAGTGGGAATATGATTACATTATCCCTATTCCAATGAGTGCTGACAGATTTCATGAAAGAGGTTTTAATCAAGCTTATGAAATAGCGAAAGGGGTCAATAAGATATTAGGATCTACCGTAAAAAATAATCTGATAAAGAAAAAAAATTTGCCACCCTTAGAGCAGAAAAATAGAAAAGAGAGAATAAAACTGATGAAAAATTCCTTTATTGCAAATAAAAAAAGTGTCATCTTAAAAAATAAGAATATCCTTATTATTGATGATGTTTATACAACCGGCACAACTGTAAACACCCTTGCCGGATTGATCAAAAAGATCGGTGCAAACAAGATTTATGTTGGCGTGCTCGCAAGATAGCATAAAAGAGGGACATACCTCAACAACAAGAGGTTAGAAGTTGGAGGTTAGAGGTTAGTGAAAAACAATATTAATCTCCGTAACTAACAAAAGAGGGACATACCTCATCAAACTGATTTTTTTTGTTGAGATGTGTCCCGGACTCTTCATTAGATAACGATATACCACCCGAAAACGATATAGACAAGGCAATAAGGAAATACAGAGGTTAGAGGCAGTAAATGGTTGAGAGTTAGAATGCAAGAGCATGTATAATATTTTTTCTTGATTTTTGACCTTGAACCTTTGAACTTTTTAACCTTTTAACCTTTTTTTTTGGTGCGTCCCAAGAAAGTTGAGATGTGTCCCGGATTCTTCCTTAGATAACGATATACCTCCCGAAAACAATATAGACAAGGCAATAAGGGAATAAGAGAATAAGGAAATAAGTAAAACAATATTAATCTCCGTAACCCATAAAAAGAGGGACATACCTCAACTTTGGATATTTTAAAGTTGAGATGTGTCCCGGACTCTACATTAGATAACGATAAACCACCCGAAAACAATATAGCCAAAGGAAATAGAAAGACTGTGTCCCGGACTCTTCCTTAGATAACGATAGACCTCCCGAAAACGATATAGCCAAAGGAAATACCCTCCTCGTCATTCTGAGGCTTTGACCTTGCTTTTTTTGAAAAGCAGGATCTGAATTATAATTATCGGGAATGGGAGTAAAAAAATAAAGGGATATCCGAAAGAATTTTTTAAATAGATCAAAAGTGGTGGTGCTATTGCCGGAATAATTCCGGTCAATGTTCCAAAATAGCCAAAGACCTTGCCACGATTTTTTTCATGACTCTCCGCAGCCAAAAGAACATTTATTGCAACCATTGAGGGTTGAATTGCCATCCAACCGATTATAAAAAAGATATCTATCTTAAAAATTACCCATAAAAAAATAAAGATAAAATGAAATGTCTGCGAAAAGAAGAATTGCAAAAGTCCCCTTTTAGGAGTTATCTTGTTACCGATCAATAATAAGAAGAGACCGCCAAAACCTCCTCCGATCGCGAATAAGAGATTGATCTTTATCGGAGTTAGATTTTCAATTTCATTCATAAACATTGTTGGAAAAGGTCCGAAAAAAGTAAATTGTAATAGGACATAAAAAAATATTCCCGCTATTAAAAGCGGAAACAATTTTTTTGGCATTTTAAATCTTTTTTTATCAGAGATATTTTTTTTAACGGATAAATAATTTTCATCAAGAACACCAAATAGAGATATTAAAAATGCAATGGAAGCAAAAAATGCGGTAATAGTAAATAGATTTTGTATCGTTAATCCTTTTTTGAGAAGAAAATACCCTAAAAGCGGACCAAGACTAAAACCAATTATCAGATTTGCTTGATACCTTGCAAAGGTATTTCCAAAATCATTTTTTGGAACTGAGTTTGCAAGAAGCCCGGTTAAAATAGGAAATTGTAAAGATGTTAAAAGAGCGTAAATAAAATAGATAAAGGAAAGTAAATAATAAGATCTTGTTATACTCATCAATAGAAATAAAAAGGGATATATTCCCTGTATAATGATAATGAGCTTTTTTTTTCTGAATTTATCCGCTAAATGCCCGCCTATCAATTGAAAGAGGCAAAATCCAATTGCATAAGCAGAATAGGAGATGCCGATAAAAAGATCGCTTGCACCTAACTCTTTTAAATAAACAGGAAGGAGATATGCCCATGTCAATATTCCGATAACTATTAAAAATCGGATCGTAGGAATTGATATTTTATTTCGATTTGATCTTTGAATCACTTTTCTTTCCTCGAATTAAAAAATAGAGTGTGGAAAAAAATAACCCTGCCAAATTGCCCCAAAAATTGTTGAAAAAATCGGTCATAAGATTTTCATACGGGTTGGTATTTCCAATATCACCGGGACCAAGCAAAAACAATCCCTCTCCCCTACCAAATAATTTATACCCGGCAAATTCTACAAGTTCATTAAAAAGACCAACCCCAAGGGTTATCAAAAATGCCGTTACTAATATTTCAAAAAGTGGAAGATTGAATTTTCTCATATAATTAAAAGCGATCATTGCAATGATCAAACTTGAATATGTATGGACATAAGTATCATATTCCAAACCAAAAAATGTCATCTTAAAAAATCCGAAAACACTAAAACAATGCATTAGAACAAGTAATGCAATTAATGTAAAAAGAAAATCGGTTAGATTTAAATTTCTTCTAATAAGATAAAGAAAAAACAAAACGATAGAAAGAATGACGGAGTCAACCGCCCATATCTTTCTATTAAGTATAAAAGCAAAGATAATGACGATGATCAGTAAAAAGTAGGTTCCGATAAGTATTTTTTTTCCATTTCTCATACACCATTTTACAGTTTTCATTAAAAAAAATCAATAATTTTTGCAAAATAAGAAATATATTGGATTTTCTTTGTGGTTAAAAAATCTTATTTCAAAAAAAATTGAAAAAAAATTGACTTTTGAAAAAAAAAGTGTTATATTATAATACAAAAAATGGAGGTATTATGAAGTACGAGGAAAAATTTTCAGAAGAAGTTTTAGAAAAGGAAAAGGAACTTGCACATTTTGGAGTAACGGATAGATTCGGTGCTGTCATTTTATGTGTTGTCGTAACTGTCCTTGGAAATATTCTCAAGGTTTACAATATCCCCTGGATTATTATTGTTATTCCGGCTGGGATGGAGTTGATACAAAATATATTTATTATGATCGTCGTCCTGAAGATGAATAAATATCAGAGATGGATGAGGTTTATGTTTCCCGTAATTGATGCTATTGTAATTTCCATTGTTATTCCCTACACCGGGGGCTTTGCCTCACCGTTATTCCTGGCGTACTTTCTCGGGATAACGCATAATGGTAACGACCTTGGATTGGGAATGGCTATGTATGTAGGTCTGATTTCCGTTGTTTTATATATCGGTTCTCTATTTGTTACCGTTAAACTTTCCGATATTCCAATTTCATATTTTAATGAGATACTCAGACTCGGATTACTTCTCTATGTTTCTTTTATGGCAGGAACACTCGGTCAGCGTTCTCTCAGTAAAACAAGGGATCTAAGAAAGGCGATGTATGAGGTTGAGAATGGTAATTTGGATACAAATGTGGAGGTTAAAGAAAAAAGTGAATTCGGATATCTTTCTCTTAGTTTTAATAAGATGATGGAAAGCTTAAATATCGCTAAAGATCAGGCAATAGCGATAGCAAATGACAGATTGGATGATGACATATTAAAAAGTGAATTTAAGGGTGATTTTGGAAAAGCATTTACGGAAATGAATGAAAAACTCATCTTTATCGCTGATATTGCAAAGCAGATCGCCGATGACAATTTAAGTATGATCAATATGGATAAGTTAGATAATGACGGCACATTATCCACTGCTTTCAGAAAAATGGTTGAACGACTTGTTGTGATCTCTGAATATATGAATTCAATAAAGGCAGGTAAATTGAATCTTGAACTTCCGGAGGAACTAAAAGCAGGAGATGTAGGAAGTGCACTTTATGGGAACTTAACAAAATTACAAGAGGTCATCGGCAATGTAAAGGAATCGTCAATGAAGATATCGGGTTCTTCCACTCAGGTATTAGCAGCATCCGAAGAGCTGAATACAGGAGCAACGGAATCTGCCGCCTCTATAGAGGAAACAACATCGACTATTGAAGAATTCTCAACTACATCAAGACAAATTATGGAAAATTCCAATATTGTTTCAAGTTATGCGGAGGATACCCTAAATAACGGACTTACACTGGAAGAAAAGGTTGGTGATCTTATCGGAAGTATGAATGAGATCAAACAATCAAGTGTAAGTACTACCGATAGGATTATGAAACTTGGAGACCAATCAAAGGAGATCGCAGATATATTAAGCATTATAGAGGATTTTTCGGTTCAAACCAAACTACTTGCTTTAAATGCAAGTATTGAGGCAGTAGGTGCCGGGGAAGCCGGAAAAAGATTTGGCGTGGTAGCCGAAGAGATAAAAAATCTTGCCGGATCCGTAGGTGATTCTACCAAGAGGATCAATGAAATAATCGGTAATATCAAAACATCTATTGAAGAATCCGTTATTTCAAGTGAATCACAGATAAAAGATGTAAATTCAGGTGTAGATAAATTAAGTGAAGTAAAATCATTTACCTCAAAATTAAAAGGGGTTATGGAAAAAACAACGGATGCTTCCAAACAAATCAAACTTTCCACAATGCAGCAAAAAACAGCAGGTGATCAATTACTTGGAGCGATGAAGGATATATCAAGTGTAGCAAATCAAACGGCAACATCAACCAAAGAATTGGTTTCATTGGTTGAAAATTTGAATACTATCTCTGAAATAATGAAGGAAATGTCGGATTTTTTTGAACTCTGATCTTTATGGAAGACAAACTCTCAAAAAAACAACTCATTGGCTTTTTTAAGCAGGAATTTGATGACAGAACGACATTGATAACTAATGCTTTATTGGATATTGGTGAAAAAAATATGGGAGAAAAAGCCAAGATCATACTTCGAGAACTTCATGGATTAAAAGGTTCGTCAAAAATGGTCGGACTCACTAATATTTCAGAAGCAGTTCATAAATGCGAAGATCTCTATAAAGATATTTCAAATGAATTAGTAAAATTTGACGATGAAATACTAAATATTTCCCTTTTACTAATTGACAGTATCGGAGAAGATCTCTACAAACAGATAAATGAGGAGAGCCAACCGAGAAATTATAAGGATATAGAAAATGAGATTGACAAACTTAGAAAAACCGAGGAGAAGGCAAAACAAAAACAAAAAGAAATAAAAGTAGCCAAACCAAAGTCAAAAATAGAGACAAAAAATGTAATTTATGAAGAGGCAAACATCAGTGTTCCAATTAGAAAGATCAATGGTCTCATTGATTCATTCGGACAGATCTTACTTAGAGATAATTTTTTAGAAAATATTAATAGACGACTAAAGTTTTTAAAAAATATTATGATCAGTGAAAATATAAAGGGCAAACCTATTAAGGATCTCAGGGAAACAATAAAATTGTTGAGCTATGAAGTACAAGCCGGTTACTATTTTTCCAAAGAATTAAAACAGGATATTCTTTCGCTAAAAATGATTCCGGTGAAAAAACTTACATCAAAATTTCCAAGAATGGTCTATGATATCTCTAAAGAACTTGGTAAAAAAATTAGTTTTGATATCGTTGGAAATGATGCGGAGATTGAAGCGGAAACCTTTAATAAATTACAGGATCCTCTAATGCACCTTATTAGAAATTCCATTGATCATGGTATAGAACCACCGGAAGAAAGAAAGAAAAAGAATAAGCCTGAGATCGGGATTATTCATCTTTCATTTGAACAAACATCTGAAAATACCATTATAAAAGCTCAGGATGATGGTCGGGGACTTTCAAAAGCAAAGATATTGGAAAAAGCAATTCAAAATAAATTCATAACAAAAAAGGCAGCGGAAAAGCTTCCGGATTCCGATATTTACAAGTATATTTTTACAATGGGTTTCTCCACAAAGAAAAAAACAAGTGAAATTTCCGGCAGAGGGATTGGAATGGATGTCGTTAAAAAAATAATTGTCGATGATCTAAAAGGAAAAATAGAAATAGATAGTCAACCTGAGCAAGGATTAACTTTTATACTTTCCATACCGTTAACATTGTCAATAATGAATATCCTTCTTTTCAGCGGAATAAATGATCTTTTTGGAATTCCGATTGATTATGTAAAAGGCATATTTCATAGATCAAAGATCGCAGTAAAAAGTATGAAAAAAAGAACATTTATTGAATTTCAAGGCAGCATAATTCCTCTCTATTCCTTTTCAAATATCATGGGTGAAAAAAATAAGGGCAATGAAAATTTTATTATTGTTGGTGAATATAATTTCATAAGATTTGCTATTGCTGTGGAAGATATATTTGAAAAGGTGTCCTCTGTAATAAAAAAATTGCATGAACCACTTAAAGATAATAAAATTTATTTAGGAGCTATTATTCTCGGAAACGGTAAACTAACACCGATATTAAATCCGGAATATTTCACCGTTTATGAAGAAAGTGAAGTCGTTAATTTAGTAAATAAGGCGAAGAAAACAGCTATTACATATCATCTTCTTGTTGTTGACGACTCAATGATGACAAGAACGGTAGAAAAAAATATGTTGGAAGAATTGGGATATAAGGTTGATGAGGCGGAGGATGGAAAGAAAGCACTTGAAAAAGCACTTAATGGGCATTATGATCTAATATTTTCCGATATTCAAATGCCGAATATGGATGGAATAGAACTTTTGGAAGCTATGCGACAGCGGAAAAAATTGAGGCATATACCGTTTATATTTGTATCAACATTAAGTGAAGATACTATTAATCTCCCAAAGGATTTCTATCAGGGATTTGTGAAAAAAAGAAATTTTACCTCCAAAAATATTGATTCTGTAATAAAGGAGATCTTATGATCAGGGTATTGATCGTTGATGATTCTATCGTGGTAAGAAAAACACTTAGAGAAATTTTTTTAGAAAAAAATGATATAGAGGTTGTTGCGGAAGCAGTAAATGGAAATGAAGCATTTTATTTCGGTAAAAAGTTTACACCCGATATAATAACAATGGATATTCACATGCCCGGTGGGAACGGACTCGTAGCAATCGAAAAAATAATGGCGGAAAATCCGACACCGATACTGATATTATCATCTTCAACCGGGCTTGAAGATGATGTTTCCATTTTCCAATTATTAAAGTATGGTGTCGTAGATATTTTTGAAAAACCCGATATTACCGAATGGGATAAAAAACCTGCTTTGAAAGAAAGATTTTTCAATAAAATATATGAACTTTCCTCACTTAAAAAGAAGTTAAAAAAGAAAATTAAAAGGAAAAAGAAATTTGAGCCTGATAATATAGATATTGTCAGTATAGTTTCATCGACAGGCGGACCCAAGATATTAAAAGAAATTATGGAAAATATTAGTAAAAATGTTAGACTACCTATTGTTTGTGTTCAACATATATCGCAAGGATTTGTACCCGGACTTGTAAGTTGGCTCAATAGTTTTTCTAACCTACCCGCAAAAATCGCACAAAACGGCGAAAAATTAGTCGGAGGAACAATTTATTTTGCACCTGCTGATTTCCATATTGAGGTATCAAAAAATAGAAGGATATTATTAAATAAGAAACCGACAATATTCGGACTTAGACCGGCTGGGGATTATCTATTAAGTTCGATGGAGAGTTTTAATGAAAAAGCATTGGGAATAATTCTAACAGGAATGGGTTCCGACGGGACAAAGGGGTTAAAGAAAATGTATATTGCGGGTGGATATACAATTGTTCAAGATGAAGATACCTCCATTGTATGGGGAATGCCTAAAAGTGCATTGGATGCAGGGTGTGTAGATGAGGTATTAAATACAAAAGAGATCATTGAGAGATTAAATAAACTTGTATGAATTATTATAATGATATTAAGACTTACACGGAAAATAATTTCGGTATAAATCTAAGCAATGAAAAAATTGATTTTATAACAAATATCTTAAAAAGGAAATATAATACCACAAATGATGGTATTTTACAGACGCTGTTTAGCGACAAAAGGGTATATGATGAATTTATTACCCGCCTAACGGTTCCCGAAACATATTTTTTTAGAAATCAAGAACATATATTGATCTTAATGGATATTCTCAAAAGTGATTTTAAAAATAGAAGGGATCTGATCTTTCTTTCAGCAGGATGCTCAACCGGAGAAGAACCTTATACCATTGCGATTTTATTAAAAGAATATTTTCCTGAAATGTATGAAAACTCAATGATCTTCGGAATAGATTTAAATAATGAATCAATTGAAACAGCAAAATTTGGAATTTACGGACAATCCTCATTTAGAAATGAGATGATGGGACTGAAAAATAAATATTTTTCATCTGTATCGCCTTATGAATACAAGATCAATAAAGAAGTGCAAAAAAAGGTAATTTTTTCACAGGGAAACATTATAAATTATGATTACAAAAAAATGGCTACAAAATTTGATGTAATATTTTGTAGAAATGTTTTTATCTATTTTAGTAAGGAAAAGATACTTAGAGTCTTAAAATATTTTTATGACCGGATGCATGATAAAAGCTATCTGTTCGTCGGACATTCCGAGATGATAAATCAGATAACAAATATTTTTCAGCCAATGCTTTTAAGAAATAGTTTCGTTTTTCAAAAAGCAGTAGAGAACATTAAAGAAGAACAAGAGTTACTAATTACTAATAAAAAATTTATTAAATCCATTCGAAAACAGAAGGCAGAAGAAATATTTATAGATGAGAATGAAAACAAATTAAAAGAGATCAGACAATGTATAGCAATAGAAAACTATGAAGGAGCAAGAAAATTATTAACCGTTTATTTAAAAGAAATACCGAACACAATAAAGGGAAAAATATTAGAAGCAACCATTCTATTTTATGAAAAAAAGTATGATCCGGCAATTCAAATTTTGGATAAATTAGAGAAAAGAACAGGACCGTTATTTTATATTTACTTTATAAAGGGCTTAATTTACAGTGAATCAAATAATTTCTCACTTGGTATAAAAAATTTTGAGAAGGCAATTACAATAAATAGTAAAAGTTTAATATCTCATTTTTTATTGGCTTTTATGTGCGAACAAAAGCGATATTATAAAAGTGCAATAAAATATTACAAAAAAATAGTAAATGATAATAATTTAAAAATTGACCCGAAAATTCAAGAAATAGTATCAAGTCTAAGCGAAAAACAATTAAAAGATTTGGCTAAACAAAAGGTTAATTCTTTTAGTAAAAAGGAGTAAAAAAATGAATGTACTTTATGTAGAAGACAGTTCAACTCTCGTTAATATGGTAAAATTTTATCTTGAGCAGAAGGGAATGAAATGCTTCACAGCTGATAATGTTGATGACGCTTTAAAAATATTAAAAAACGAAAAAATTGATTTTATCCTTGCAGACATTATTTTAAGAGGAGCATTTAAAACCGGTTATATATTGGTAAGGGAAATAAAAAAGGATCCGGAACTAAAAAATATACCTGTCCTTTTGACCTCAACCAGACCGGCGAAATCAGCATCTATTACAGCAGAGAAGATCGGAGCAAACGGTTTTATTGAAAAACCCTTTGAAATGGAATATCTATATAAAAAAATCGTAGAGCTAACAAATGAAAGTTCTTAAATGTTTTATAGGTATAACCCCTTTGGGGATCAAAATAAATGAGATAGAAGAAATAATTGAAACTGTATTATATAATGAATTTGCCGGACAGAGTAAATATACAATCGGTTTTATAAATTACAGAGGCAGAGAGGTACAATTATTGAACTTAGCAAAGATATTAAAATCAAAATACAAAGCAGATTATGAAGACCAATTTATTCTCGTATTAAAGGATAAACCGTTCGGTTTAGTTGTGGATATTATTGAAAATATAGATGAAATTGAAATAAAAAATTTGGTAGATCCGGAATTAACATTTCCAAACTATGATTTTATAGATAAGGTTTTTATAAAAAATAATTTCCCTATCTACGAAACCGATAAGATCGTAGGTAGATTAGGTAATAAAGATGAAAAAAAAAGAAGAAAAACTAAAAAAAAGAACAGCTAAAATTGCAAAGGTAAGCGAGAAAAAAGTTGTCGATTTGAAAAGGTATTTGTCTTTTTATATCGGTGAAAAACAATTTGCCGTTTCAGACGAAGAAACAAGTATCATCACACAAAATACGGAGATAAGAATCCTTTCTAAATTACAACCGCCTCTTATCGGAATAGTGAATTTTAAAGGTACGATCTATAGTGTTATCGATCTCAATCTATTATTTGGCAAGAAGATAGATTCTAATGTAAAGAATCTAATATTTTTAAAAAATTATTATCTTGCCCTTTCATTCACACAAATTGATGATATGGTTAAAATACCATTAAAAACAATTAAGTCCATTGCAAATTCCGATATTGAATTTGTTAATTCATTCTTTGTTAGTAAAAATAAAGATGTTTACATTATAGATGTTAAAGAGTTTTATGAAACATATTTTAGTAGTAGATGATTCCCTTGTTATTAGAGAAACCCTAAAAAAATTTTTTGAAAGTAATAATTATAAGGTTTCGACGGTAGAAGATGGGCATACATTTTATAATTTTATTGAAAGCAACATTCCAGATATAATAATACTGGACAAAATGCTTCCGGATGATGATGGTTTTAACATACTTTATAAAATGAAACTAAATGCTAAATATAATTCCATACCCGTTATTATGTTTACCACCCAGGACCAATATGAAAATGAAATCACAGGATTAAAACTCGGAGCTGAGTGTTTTCTTTCAAAAGATATAAAATTGGAAGAATTAAAACTTTGGGTAGACAGATTGATTGCAAAACAGGAAAAAATTGTATCTACAAAAAATAACCTAAAAAAATTATCATTAGAGATCGAGAAAAAAGAAAGTTTACTTTATGAAAAAGCAATTGAGCTTAAAAAGACAAATGAAAAATTAATAAAACTTAGTTATGATTTAATAATGGTTCTTCTTAAAACAATTGAAGTAAAAGATGTTTATACAAAAAATCATTCTGAAAATGTTTCTAATCTTTCTCTTATAATTGCTTCTTATATTGGTTTTACTCCGAAGAAATTAAATGATGTAAAGATTGCCGGTTACCTTCACGATATCGGCAAAATAGGTATTAGCGAGACCATTCTTAATTACCCGAATAAATTAGATACTCAAAGTCGAAGGATTATTGAAAATCATCCGATATTAGGAGCTGATATAATCAAGTCGGTTGATTCTTTATCACATTTAGCAAGTTTTGTAAGACAACATCACGAAAATTTCGATGGGTCTGGTTATCCTGACAAATTGATAGGTGAAGAAATTTCCATAGAAGGCAGGATACTTAGAATAGCTGATTTTTTTGATGCTCTTTCAACTGATAGGGTTTATAGACCCGCATACTCGGTAGAAGAGACATTGAATATGATGAAAGGAAAAAAGGGCATCTATTTTGATCCTGAAATACTTGAAACATTTTTTAAAATCATTCAAAAGGGAAGTTGAATAAGGAAATACCGAAAAACAGAGGTTGGAGGTTAGAGGTTAGTGAAGAATACCAGAGAATAAGAAAATAAGTTAATAAGGAAATAAAATTTAGGATTTTGGGTTTGGGTTTTTCTGTCACTATTCACTTTTCACTATTCATTTTTCACTTGTTTTTTTGGTGTGTCCCGGACTCTTCCTTAGATAACAATATACCACCCGAGAACAATATAGACAAGGCAATAAGGAAATACGGGAAATGGGTGTATAAGTAAATGAGTTGATGGGTTGATAAGGAAAGAAGATTTGAAATATGTGATTATTACGGATTACTGACGGGAACCCTATATGTTGCACACCTTGCAAGCAATGAAAAGATTGCAATCTCGGTTCGTAATATATACGGAGAAAGATTGATCGGTTGAAAACCGTTTGTGATAAGTAATTTCTCTTCTTTTTCGGTAAATCCTCCCTCGGGACCTATAACAATTTTTGAAATAAAATTTTTGGGTTTCTGTTTTTTCTCCTTAAAAAATAATGAGCCGAAATAGCCATTTTTATCATCGCACTTGATATCATTAAATCCAATTATATCCGATAATTTAGGAAGATATGGGTTACCGCTTTGCTTTATACCTTCTATCAATAATCGTTCATCGGAACTTTGCCATTTTCTCTTTGCAACAGAATAGGTTGAATTAAAAAGGTAGATATTTTTTATTGGATATGCGGTAATATTCCGCATAATAAAACGATGTGAACTATTTTTTATCATCGGGAGATAAACATCAATTGTATGCAAGCGACTTTCTTTAAATCTTTCTATTACCTTTATTTTTTTCTCTCCGTCAAAGATCCCAATTGCAACATTGCCATCACCGGACAATATTTTAATTTTTTCTTTCTTTACTCTTAAAACTTTTAAGTGTCTTATACTGTTTTTAGAAAGCTCAATTGTGCTACCTTCTATATTCCTTTGGAAAATATTAGGAATCATCTTGTAGTTTGAATCCAATATTTGTCCCATCTTTTTCATTAGGTAATTTTATCTTACCAACTGTTTTTTCATAGTCATCTATGCGTTTACTTATTACTTTACTCAAAATTTTCGCATTTTTTGGATTCAATATTATCCTTGATTTTACCTGAGCAACAGGAACCCCGGGGGCAATTCTTGCAAAATCTATAATGAATTCCGAGTCATTAAATATTACATTGGCAATATTTATATATTCTCCGCTTCCGATCTTCTCATCGATCTTAAATTCAATCCTTTTTTGTTTTCCCACTTTTTTTCTCCTTTAAATATTTTAAAATTTTATCCGCAAATTTTTTAGCACTTCCCGGACCATCGGCAGTTATGATATTATCATTTATAACTACACCGGTTAGATATTTTATTTTTTCCTTTTTAAATATCTTCTTCGTTTCAAATGTCGGATAACAAGTTGCCGTTTTTCCATTCAAGATGCCTGCTTTCACGAGAACTATCGGACCAAAACAAATAGCTGCTACTAATTTTCCCGCTTTATTAAATTCCAGTATCTTATCGTGCAAAATTTTGTTTTCCCATAGGCATTTCTTTACTCCAATACCACCGATTATAACTATTCCATCGTATTTTTTTACATCAATTTCATTGATCACTTTTTTTACAGCTTCCTTTTGAATTCTAAACATATCCCAAAAATCACCAGTTCTCGTAGAATAAATATCATAATTGATGTTGTTCCTTTTTAACATTTCTCTTACGGAATTTAATTCTTTTGCTTGAAAACCTCCCGGTGAGATTATAACGGCAATATTTTGAGTAAATGTAATTGTAGATAAGATCCAAATTAAAATAAGTATCATAGCTCTTTTCATACTATTCCTCCCAGTAAAATATTATCCCGCTTTCAGGATATATAAAACTATTATCACTGATTGCAATTTTTATACCATTTTTTTCTTTTTTGATCCTTTCTTTTATGTTCCTTCCGGTAAAAAATGGAAAATATTTTATTCCCTTGGATTTTACAGAAAATTCTATCTCTGCATTTTTAGTGAAATCAGTAAAAAACACGGGAAATAGTCTCATATCTTTTTTATAAAAAGTTGCTATTTCAATTTTAAAATGTCCCTTATTTCTCACTGAATTTTTGTATCTATATCTATAAATATGCTGATCTTTTTCAATCTTCTTGCTGTATCTTAATTCATTTTCATCTATGTAAAAAGATTTGATGATAAAATCATCTTTCAAGAGCTCTTCTTTTTCTAAAAATTCCCTATATATAAAACTCCTGTCTTTAAGAAAATCCTCAAGTGTTTTATTGTTATTGGTAACCCCGATTTTCATCATACCTTCCGTAATCCATTTATCAAATGAAATAACCGTATCTACTCTATAGAATTCACGATTAAAATTTTTGAGTTCTATCTTATATTTAAAATTTTCCCTGACAAGATTCCATGAACTACCAAACAACTGTTTGAAAAAATCTTCTTTTATGTGGTTTCCCAGTTCGCCTGAAAGGTCAATATTATAAAGTTTTTTTACTATTTTAAGAATATCAAGATCTTTCACTATTGAAGGTAGTGGTCTTTTATTTGTTTCCTTTATCTTAGAGGGCAAAATATAAATTCGTATTGCCCTTCTTCCGATATTACTTAATACCTCATAAGAAATTGTTTTAAGTTCATTTGCAATATCGTCCGCTGTTATTTTTACACCACCATCCTGTCCGATAATTGTTACAATATCACCTTTCTTTATCGGTGTAATAGCATTTGTGATATCCACCATTATCATATCCATTGTAACCGTTCCAATTATTGGAAATTTCTGTCCTTTTATAATTACCATTCCATTATTGGAAAGAAACCGGAAAAAACCATCGGCGTAACCAACAGGGATAACAGCAATCTTTGCTTTCTTTTTTGTGATAAATGTTCTTCCGTAAGAAATTGACTTTTCTTTATCATATTCTTTGACAAGTACAATTTTGCTTTTAAAGCTCATGATCGGAGTTGTTAAATCCTGGGTTTGCCCATCCGGAGCATATCCAAAGGAGAGAAGTCCTATTCTAATCATATTAAAGATTGAATCTTTGTAATTAAGGACTCCACCTGAATTTGTAATATGACGCAACTGAAAATGATAACCTTTTTTATTTAAATCTTCAATTATCATTTTGAATTTCTTGATCTGTGATCTTGTAAATTTGTTTTGCGTTTCCGATATGGGAAAATGACTGAATAATCCTTCTATCTCTAAATTTTTTAATGACCAAATTTTTTTAATATTTTTGTAAAGATCTTTTTCCAAAAAACCGCCGCGACCCATACCGGTATCAACTTCAAGATGAACCTTGAGCCTTTTGTTAACAGATCTATTTAATCTGACCGCAAAATCAAGATCGGATATAGATGGGATTAAATTGTAGCTAACAATATCGTCTATTTCTTCTTTTATAGATGGACCCAGTATGATTATATCCCCTTTTATTCCGTTTTCCCGCAATAAAATCCCCTCTTTTGCATTTGCAACACCAAAAAATTTTATACCAAGTTGACTTGCCGATCTTGCTATTTCAACGCTTCCATGTCCATATCCATCGGCTTTTACTACCTGCAAATAATTTATTTTTTTTGAAAACAGTGAAGATATTGCTTTTACATTTTTTTCATATCTGTTTAGATCAATTTCAACCCAACTTCTATATGAGTCTTCTTTTACCATTTATTATGGCCCTTTGCTTTGCCTTTACCTCTTTTTTGTTTATTTTCTTTTTGATGAGCTTTTCTTGCCTTCATTCTTCTTCTTGCATTAATTAGTCCCGGTGGTATCTTTCTAACAATTACAAAAGGTCCCTTCCAATATTGAGAAACATACCAATAACTATTCTCAAATATATACCATCTTCCATCAAAAAAGAAAACACGGACAGGGTAATTTTTTACATAATAAATTCCACCCATTCCAGGAACTAAAACGATAGCAGGTTTTACCTTTAACACAAGACGCGGCTTGGGCGGTGCTTCTTTTATATAGATACTACAAGAAGCAAACAACGCCATGAGCACAAGAAAAAATAAATACTTTTTCATAACACCTCCATATTATTTATCTACATCATCGTAATTGTAATAATAGGTCTGACCATAGTAATAATAATAGTAGCCATAACCGCCTCTCAATGGAATACCATTTAAAACAACTCCTATCAGCTTTCCGCCGCTTTTTTTAAGCGAATCAATAGCAAGTGTAACTCTATGTCTACCAATTTGATTTGATCTAATAACGAACAAAACTCCATCTACTTTATTGGATAAAACCACTGCATCGGTAAGAGCATTTACAGGTGGAGTATCAAAAAGAATATATTCATATCCAATATCCGAAAGTTCTTTGATCAATTTAAAAACCTTTGGTGAATCAAGAAATTCCGATGATGAACGGGTATGAGGTCCACAAGACAAAATTGAATGATATGGATTTACACCCGGAGAAATAATTTCTTTAACATTTTTTACTGTACCTTCAAAATAATTGGTTACACCAAGATTATTTGACACATTAAATATTCTATGTAGGGCGGGCTTTCTCATATCTGCATCAACTACTATTGTTTTTTTCTTATTAAGAGATAGTATTATTGAAAGATTTGCAACAGTAATTGATTTCCCCTCTTTTGTTTCCGAACTGGTGATTATCAATGATTTAACACCTTTTTTATCCTTTAATCCCTTTGAATAGGACAACAATGTTCTTAGTTCTTTGTACGATTCATGAACGGTAGATTTTTGAGAAATATTTGTAATGAGATTTTCCTTAAATGTTCTTGTAATATATTTTGCCCGTTTTCCGGTTATGATCGCCCATTTGCTTAATTTATCCTCATTTTGATATATCTCGGGTATCTTTCCTATTAGATTTACATCAAACATTTTTTCAATATTATCCGATGGTTTAACGGTAGTATCAAGGTATTCAATTAAAAAGGCGAAACCGAGGGAAACAATTAATGAGATCATAAACATAAACAAAAAGTACTGCGTCTTACTTGTTGTTACCGCTCTTGATGGTGTGATTGCTCTATCAACGATCCTTATTGTGCTACCCTGAGTAATATTTTGTAATTCAAGTTGTTTTTCCTGTTCAAGTAATACCGAATATAATTTTTCATTTATTGAAAGTTTTCTTGCAAGGGTAAGATACTCCATCTCCGTTTCAGGAATTGCCTTGAATTTCTTATCAAGATTCTTTAATAAAAAATCGGATTTCGTAATTTGATAATTGAGTTCTATCAATCTTTTTTCAAGTGTTGTTTTCTGAGAATAAAGTGTGAAAATGGAAACACTATCTCCCATCGCCGATATCTTATTCAACAATTTGGCTTTCATCTCAATCAAGCGTGCTTCTATTCCTTTTAAATATGCGGAGTCATTTTTATAGTAGACGGATGCTTGTTCATATTCCTCCTGAAGTTTTAGATATGTTGCAAATTCCGGCGAGTTTTCAATATCTTTTATTACCCTTGTATCCTTACTGTTTTTTAGGTTATTCAGCTGTTGATTTATTTTTTTAATAGATTTATTTATAGAGTTCTTCTCCATTTCACTATTAAGTTTTTCTAACTTTATCTGTGAATAAGTTGAAACAAGACTGTTCATCTCGGTATTCATATCTACTATACCATTTTTTTCCTTAAATATTTTTATCTCATTTTGAATACTTTTCAAGTCTTTTCCCACCATATTTAGCTGATCATGAACATACATTCCCGCCTTTACGGCATCCTCGTTCATAAATCCGGTTTGCAATTCTATATATTTATCTATCAAGGTGTTCAGAAAAGCAGCAATTCGGTCCTTATCGGGTAAGGTTGCACTGATCGTTATTAAGTTCGTGCCTTCCTCCACTGTAACATATATCCTTGATTTAAGATAACCTATCGAATATGGAAGATTTAACGCATTTTTTGTTTCCTGAATCACACTATTACTTTTAATAGTAAGTGAGTATGTCTTAACAAGATAGGTAATCGTTCCTTTTATAAAAAATCTTGAAATATCGGAGGATACACCCGGCATTTGATAATTCACAAGTATCTTTGTATGGGCTGCATACATCTCTTGTTTTTTGCTGACAACAAAGATACCCGATAACATTAAAAGCAAAAATAAAATTAATACAAGCCATTTATATTTAAAAATTATACTCAAATAACGGTATACATTCATACTGCCTTCATTTTCCATTTTTCACTCCTTTTTCACCTAAAATCAAAAATAATCCGCCTGGTAAACAAATAACGATAAACAAAATTATATAAAGCAAAGAAAGTGCAAGTGACTGGTTTTTATCCACTCCGTATCTTCCAAGTAGAATAACAAATGCACCTTCTCTGACACCAAATCCCCCCACAGATATCGGCAGCATTGAAATTACAAAGATGATCGGCAGTAGAATAAAGTAGTAGAGAAGTGGGATATCTATACCAAGACCAATACCGGTTAAATAACAGGCAATAATGATAGCTATCTGTGCTGTGACCGAATATATAGATGCTTTAATATATATTGATCTTTCATTTTTGGTTTTAAGAAAGAATTTATATGCTTCCTTTACTTGTTCAATAATCACAATTTTTTTTTCAAAAGGCTTAATAAATATTCGATAGATAAACCTAATAAAATTATGGGAAAAGAAAAGCAGGCTCACTACGATAAGAAATAACGCAAAAGCAAGAATCCATATTCGTTCATTCCCCTTTAAAAACCTTAATCCGCCGAGGGTGAGAGCAATAAGAAGATAAACTATCATTGTAAGAAGACCGATAAGTCTATCTATAAATGTTAATATCAGCCCGGTTGAAGCGGATCCAACTTTTTTTCCAAGTTTGTAACCTTTTATCGCATCACCGCCGACAGAAGTCGGAAGAAATTGATTAAAGAAAAGCCCTATTAAATAATACTTTAGTGTTATCCAAAAACTGGGTCGCTTAGGAAACACAGAAAAAAGAATCTCTATTCTTTTTGTTAGAAAAAAGGTATTTAAAAGTATCATCAAAAATGCAAGCAGATAAAATTTTTTATCCAATTTACTAAAAGCACCAAGAAACTCATTTACATTTACCTTTGAAAATATAAAGTAAAGTAATAGGATCGTTATCGTGATCCTTAAAACAGTAAATATCTTTTTTTTCATCTAATTAATATCAATATTAAAATAATGTAAAAGCACAATTATCGAGGAAGTAAGTGAAAGGACCTTCATAATATTATCAATATCAAAATAAAATACTTTTTTAGAGATATAAATTACATCGCCTGTTCGTATTTTGTATCTATTTATCAATATTTTATCATTCTTCTTTATTAACTTTTTGGCATTTACTTTTATAATAGTTCCATCTTTTCTAAGTATCTTAATATTACTCAATTTGGCTTTTTTGAGTTCAATGCCGCTTGCCGCAATAACATCAAGTATTGTACTTCCATCAGGAACCGATATCGTTTTTCCTCCACCCTCAACCGTTCCTAAAACCGAAACCGTTATCGGCGATTTTGCAACAAGAACAATAATGATCTCAGGATTAGTCAAGAAAGCATTATATCTGTTTTTTAGTGCCTCCTGAACAGAACTTATATCTTTATCTGCAACCGCTTCATCACCTATATAGGGAAGTGTAATGGTACCATCCGGTTGAACGATATAAATAATCTCATTTAATTCATCCAGCCCCTTGATTATTACCTGTAACTTATCGCCGGATTTAATATTATAGGAAAAAATCGCCGTACAAACTAATATTATAAAAAGAAGAAGAAAATTTTTCACATTGTGTCCTAAAAAACAGTTTGTTATCTAGGAATTTTAAAAACTTGTCTTGGATAAATAAGGTCGGGATCTCTTATTTTATCTTTGTTCGCTTTATAGATCACAGGCCATCTAAATGGATCACCATATATCTTTTCCTTCTTAGCAATATTCCACAGACAATCTCCACGAACAACCTTATAACTTGCCGGTTTGGAATTTTTTATTTCTAATCCCTTATTAAAAGTATCATTTGCAAGTGTCAATGTCTCCAATGCTTTGTCATATTCACCGGCATCAAACTCTGCTTTTGCTTGTTCAATTAGATCCTGTGTTTTCTGATAATACTCAGGCACTGCTTTGATCTCATCTATTTTTGTATTTAGTTCTTCAAGCTGTTGGGTATAGTCATTTTTTACACCGATAATTCTTTCTGCTTCATTCTTTGCCGAAGTTGCCTCTTCTTTTGACTTATTCGCAAGCTCAATTGCCTGATTTGCATACTTCTCAACCTCTTCCGATTTTTTGTTCTCATAAGATGCCTGGGCACTTGTAAAGGCTTCTTCCGCTGTTTTGAGCGAGTCAGAAGCATATTCGTTGGCACCTGCTGCCTTCGCCTGTTCGATCGCTGCTTTTGCATCGTTCATTAACGGATCATATTTTTTCATATTCGGTCCGCAACCAACTGTTAAAAGCAATACTGCAATTACAAAAAACATAATACTAACGGTCTTTTTCATAACACCTCCGTTTTTAATATTATAGTATAACACTTTTTTTTCCAAAAGTCAATTTTTTTTTTAGAAAAGTTGAAAAAAAATGAAAAATCGTTATAATATCGTTATGTTACTTTTAATTGTATTTAGTGTTATCTTATTAGAATTGGTTGCCGTAAAATTTTATATTCCAATTGCAAAAAAATTTAATATAATGGATCGTCCAAATCAAAGGAAAATACATACAAAATCAAAACCAAGAGGAGCTGGAATTACATTTTTTATAATCTTCTTGATCGGTTTTCTATTATTAAATCATTTTCTTAAAGTAGATTTTCCATTCAAGATAACACTTTGGCTTATTCTCGGTGGAGTTATCTATCTAATGGGATTTTTTGATGATATTTTTAATCTAAATCCATACCTAAAATTTTTGGTTCAAATTGCCGTTGCTGTGGTATTTGTTCTCTTTGTTGGAAAAGCGACATTCTTCATTAAAATTAAGGGAATTCAATATATTATATCTATCTTGTGGATCGTTGGAATAATGAATTCATTTAACCTGCTTGATAATATGGATGGACTTTCAGGCGGAATCGGACTTATTACCTCAATTGTTTTTGCGCTCATCAATTATCATATGAATAACATGCCGCTTTTCTATCTTTTTATCCTGCTTGCTGCTGTAATGATCGGGTTTCTGCCAATGAACTATTATCCATCACAGGTATTTATGGGGGATTCAGGCAGCTTATTCATCGGGTATGTAATGGCAACACTTTCAATTATAGGTGTTTATACTGAATTTTCCCGATTACGGCATCTTCCTGCAATAATCCCGATACTCATTTTATCCGTACCTCTTTATGATTCATTTTCCGTAATGTATATAAGATTGAAAAATAAAAAATCACTTTTTGTCGGTGACAAAAACCATTTCTCACATAGATTATATAAACATGGTCTATCACATAAGCATTCTGTTATATATATATATCTTGTTACATTCGCAACGAGCATATCATCGTTCTTACTATTGATGGTAAATTGGAAAGGAGCTATAATTATATTATTGCAGGATATAACATTATTTGTGCTATTATCAATACTAATCTCACAAAAAACAAAAGATAAAAGAAAATGAAATTGCAATACTCCAATAAAATAAATAAGATACCGCCATATTTATTTGCACAGCTTGATGAACTGGCACAAAAAGTAATTTCCTCAGGAAAAAGACTCTATAATTTTGGTATTGGTGACCCCGATATGCCAACCGTTGAACCAATCATTAAAGCTGTAAAAAAAACAGTTGAAATACCGGATTATCATAGATATCCATCTTATGTCGGCAACATAAAGCTAAGAGAAAAAATAAGTTCATATCTAAAAGATCGTTTCAATCTAAAAATGTCACCGGAAAAAAACATAATAGTTTTGATAGGCAGTAAAGAAGGTATTGCTCATTTTCCTTTTGCTTTTATAAACCCCGGTGAAAAGGTATTTGTGCCGGAACCCGGTTATCCTGTTTATAGGGATGGAACAATATTTGCCGAAGGTATCCCCATTTTCATGCCACTTTTGAAAGAAAATGACTTCCTGCCCGATATAGAGCATCACTTAAAAAGGAATCAACCGAAGATCGTATGGGTTAATTACCCCAATAATCCGACAAGTGCTGCGGCATCTGATAAATTTTATAAGGAATTAATCGAACTTGCCCATAAATATAATTTTATTATTGCATCCGATGCAGCTTATATTGATGTTTACAGAAATGAGACCACCCCCCCGAGATCAATACTTGAATTTGACGGAGCAATGGATGTTGCAATTGAATTTTATTCCTTTTCCAAAATGTTTAATATGACGGGCTGGCGAATAGGATTTGCAATTGGAAATGAACAATTAATATCGGGACTCGGCAAGATAAAAAAAAGTATTGATTCGGGCGTCTTTGATGCAATACAAATGGCGGTAGCCGAAGAATTGGAAAACGGACTTTCAGAACTATCAAAAATACGGAATATTTACTTCGATCGAAGGGAAAAAATGGAAAGTGTATCAGCCCAACTTCATCTTAAACCATATAAGACAAATTCAACATTCTATATCTGGGCAGAGATATTGGATGGTATGAATTCTCAAGAAAAAGTGAAGGAATTATTAAATAAATATGGTATCCTTGTTACACCCGGAAGAGGTTTCGGACCTTCCGCTGATAATTATGTGCGATTTTCTCTCACGGCAAAGGATTGTGATATAAACGAATTATATGACCGACGAAGATCGCTCTAAAACGATCAAATATTTAATCGGACTCGGAACAAATCTTGGAAATAAAGCAAAAAATATTGGAACTGCACTTTTATTATTAGAAAAACAGGGGAAAATATTAAAAAAAAGCCATCTTGACCATACAAAAGCATGGGGCATAGAAGACCAACCTGATTTTTTAAATATGGTAATACTTTTAAAAACACTATACGATCCATTTCAATTACTTAAGATCATACTTGGTATTGAAGAAAAGCTCGGACGTATCCGTGGAAAAAAATGGGGACCAAGAAAGATTGATATAGATATTTTATGGGCGGAAGATAGGGTCATAAATAAGAATGAATTGATCATTCCCCATCCGTTTCTGCACAAAAGGGATTTCGTTCTACGAGAGATCATTGAGATCACACCAAATTTTATTCATCCGATATTTAAAAAGACATTTAAAGAATTGCAGGAAGGACAATAGAGCACCGAAAAATAAGGAAATACAGAGGTTAGTAAAAAACAATATTAAACTCCGTCAACCATGCTATCGGGATTTAAATAATCGGTCATGCAGTTTACCCCGTATTAAAACGGGGCTCCCTCTGAATAACAGACTGAAACGCTGATATTATTATTATTCTTTCGGTTCTTCTGTTTTCTTTTCTTCTTCTTTCTCTGTTCCCTCTGTGATTTCTTTCTCTGTTTTTTCTTTGTTTTTTTCTTCTTTACCAACCTCTAACCTTGAACCTCGAACCTCTGTTTTTCCTTCTTCACCAACTTCTTCTTTCTTCTTTACTTCTTGCTTTTCATTGTCAATTGTTTTCTCTTCCTCTATTTTTTGTTTCTCCATGTCCTCTGTGGTTACCATTTCTTCTTCTTTTTCTTCCGATTTTTCTTCACTATTCACTATTAACTGTTCACTATTCACTGTCTTTTTATTGCCTCCAACCTCTTTTTTTGTTACTTTCTCTGTTACTTCTTCTGGTTTCTCTTCAATTTTCTTTTCTTCTGTTTTTTCTTTGTTTTTTTCTTCTTCTCCAACCTCTTTTTTTTGCTTTCTATCTTTTTTCGGTTTGCTGGGTAAGACCATTGTTTGCGGAGCTAACGGTTCTATATTCTCATCCCTTTTGTATTCTTCATACCATTTGTAAAAACCATACTTCGAAAGTAAACTCTTTGCAATTTCAGTCGGTTTTGCTCCACTTTTCAACCATTTTACTATTTTAGTAGATGGTTTATCTATCCTTAGCTTTCCCTCAATGGGATTGTAGTGTCCCAATTGTTCCAAAACAGCACCGTCTCTCGGCTTTCTTGAATCAATAACAACAAGCCGATAATACGGCTGCTTCTTTTTTCCAATTCTCTTTAATCTTATCTTTAATGACATAAAAACCTCCTATATCTAAATTGGTAGATTAAAATTTTTAAATAGATTTTTCATTTTTCCTTTTTTCATCATCTTTTTTGCCATTTCAAAGTTCTTTATGAATTTGTTCACGGCAATAAGTGAATTTCCACTGCCTTTGGCGATCCTTTGTCGCCTTTTATAATTTATAATATTAGGATGAACTCTTTCAGTTGGCGTCATTGAAAGTATCATCGCTTCAATATGTATTAAATCTTTTTCTGATGGGATCTGATTTTTTAATTGCTTTGTCATATTAGAAAGACCGGGAATCATTTCAATGATAGATTCAAGCGAACCCATTTTTCTTAATTGTTTCATTTGTTGTAGATAATCATTAAAATCAAATTTTGCATCCATTAACTTTTTTAATTGCTTCTCTGCTTGTTTCTGGTCAACGGTATCCTTTGCTTTTTCAACAAGCGATAAAATATCTCCCATTCCAAGTATTCTTTGTGCCATTCTATCGGGATAAAATTGTTCAATATCATCTATTTTTTCACCCTTTCCAATAAATAAGATCGGTGCTTCCGATATAAATCTAACGCTCAACGCTGCACCGCCACGCGTATCCGAATCGAGTTTTGTTAATATTGAGCCGGTAATGTTAAGTTTATCATTAAATTCCTTTGCAATATTTGCGGCATCCTGCCCGACCATTGAATCCACTACAAGGATAATTTCATCTGCTTTAACCGTATCTTTAACTACTTTGACCTCTTTCATCATTTCTTTATCAATATGAAGACGGCCTGCGGTATCAAATATTAAGATATCATAATTATTTTTTACTGCATAGTCCTTCGCTTTTTTTGCCATCTTGATTGGTTTTTTGCTTTCCTCATAGTAAAAATCAAGATCATTATTATTTGCAAGTATCCTTAACTGGTCAATAGCAGCAGGTCTATAAACATCAAGTGATGTAACTAGAACCTTGTATCCTTGTTTTTTGTAAAAATTAGAAAGTTTTGCAACTTGTGTGGTTTTACCCGAACCTTGAAGTCCAACGATCTCCATTATATTCAACCTGCCTTTTTGTGGTTCCAATAAAACGGGTTTTTCACCCATTATCTTAACAAATTCCTGATAAACAATATCAACTATCTGCTGATAAGGTGTTAATGATCCAAGTATCTTTTCTCCGGTTGTTTTTTCCTTAACGAGATTTATAAACTCGGATGCCACTTTGTAGTGAACATCAGCTTCCAAAAGTGATATCCGCATCTCTCTTAATACCTTTTCCACATAATCCTTGTTTAATCGTTTTCCCTTTAATTGTGAAAGTACACTACTAATTTTATCTTTAAGATTATTCAGCATCTTGCAATCTCTTATTGATAAATTCTTTTATCTTTTTATCTTTTTTTTTCAAATTTTCCAAAATATTCCTCATCTTTACAACCCTGAGTTTTTCTTCCAGCCCTTCCAATTTTTTTAGACCTCTTACCATAACATCATAAACACTCTGCCTTGAAACACTTTCGTGTTCGCCGATCTCATCTATGGTATAGTTGTCATTGTAGTAATATTTGAGATAGCAGTATTGTTTTTTTGACAAGATATCGCCATAAACACTAATAAGTTGCCCAAGTTTAAAAAAATTCTCTTTTAACATAAATAAGATTATACATTTTTATTTTTTTTTGTCAAGTTTTTTCTTTGACTGACAAAAATTTGATTTTTTAAAAAAAAAATAGTATAATAAAATGAATTTAACAGGAGGCTGTTATGAAGAAGATCTTCACAATGCTTTTTTTGGTGGTAGCGGTTTTTGCATTTGCAACAACCGGTAGAATGAATGGTCTTTTGGCTCCCTATTGGGCAGTTGAAGACAATTCTAATGTGCTTTATTTCCCTTCCCTCATATCGGAGTATAACAACTCCGTAAGATTAGAAGGGTTAAGTGATTCTGCTTTTTTCGGAGGTATACATAAAAAACTTTCGGAAACATTGGATTTTTCCTTGTATGTCAATAAACCGTACACAAATGATCTTGATGAAATATGGAATCAACCGGGTGGCAAGGATACAAATGGTATTCACTCCGGAACTCGAATACCGACTAATTATATTGATCTACTCTTTTCATTTAATTTTAATTCATTAAGACTCGGAATCCTTCTTAATTATGCGAATAATTCCGATAATTCTACATCTACTGATATAAACCAGCCAAATCCGGTAGGTGGCAACACGGATAATACAATGGATGATTATTCAAGAGAATTTAATCTTATCCTAAATGTTTCTATGGATAATTTTGCAATGTTCAAGAAATTTCTTGCAGCACTGGATTTCGGTCTTCCAAAACATAAATATAATGAACATAATTTATCGTATGTCGCGGGAGATTGGGATTTAATCGAATGGAAGGTAGATACAAAAGGTGCAACTTATATCGGTATCAGAATGCTTTCTACAACCGAAAAAGGCTATAATTTTTTCTTAAATTTCCATTTAAACGGATTAAATCACGACAGCGAAGAGATCATTGATGATGATAATAATGGAACCTTAGAAACAAATACGGTTGATGAGATTGAACAGAGCATAATGAGACTCAAACTTGGCGTAAGTAAGAAATTGGCATTCAAAAAATTAACTGTCTATGCAGGCGGATCGATAGATTATGAAAAGAATAAATGGCATTCAAAGGATATTGACAAAATAGATAAAGAAACCGACGAAGAATATAATCGGGATATTACGGATATTAAAATACCTGTTTTTGTCTCCGCTGAATTCATTCTAAAAAAATGGCTGACATTAAGAGCGGGCATCAATGGATATAT